>CAISRK010000326.1 GCA_903887815.1 uncultured Bacteroidales bacterium
ATGGCTCCCTATATCTTTATGGAGCGTAACGGAATCCACATCATCGATCTTTACAAAACCATCGCGAAAATTGACGAAGCAGCAGCTGCTATCAAACAAATTTCGAAATCAGGCAAACGGATACTTTTCGTTGCCACCAAAAAACAGGCTAAAGAACTTGTAGCCGAAATGGTACGCCCAACCAATATGCCTTACGTGACCGAACGTTGGCCAGGCGGTATGCTTACCAATTTTGCCACCATACGCAAAGCGGTTAAGAAAATGTCGTCGCTCGACAAACTGATGACCAGCCCTGCATTCATGGGTATTTCGAAACGTGAGCGCCTCCAGATCGCACGCGAACGTGCCAAACTCGAGAAGAACCTTGGTTCAATCGCCGACCTGAGCAAACTGCCTTCCGCTATTTTCGTGGTTGATATCATGAAAGAACATATCGCAGTTGCCGAAGCACGCAAACTCAACATCCCAACATTTGCTATAGTTGATACAAACAGCGACCCTAACCTGGTTGATTTCCCTATCCCTGCTAACGACGACGCTTCAAAATCAATTACCCTTATCATCAAAAAGATGATCGAGGCTATCGAAGAAGGAAGCAGCGAACGTAAACTCGACCGCGACAAACGTGACGAAGAAGGCGAAGAAGGCGAAGATAATGCAACTACCAGCATCAGCGACGACGATGACGACGACGCTCGCGAAGTGGCCCGTAAGAAACGTGTTGCTGCAGGCCTCGAACCGGCCGAAGGCGAAGACCGCAAACGTCCGCGCAAACCGGTTACACGCAAACCTGCACCGGGAGCCCGCAAACCAAGACCATAATACTACAATAATTATATGTAATCACGAACCTGTGCTGTAAGCATAGGTTTGTGCAATTACAACGGTAATAACAAATTTGAAATTAACAAAAATGGCTACTATTACAGCATCAGATGTAAACAAACTGCGCCAGATGACCGGAGCAGGTATGATGGATTGCAAAAACGCATTGGTGGAATCAGAAGGCGATATCGAAAATGCAATTGATATTTTACGCAAAAAAGGACAAAAACTGGCTGTTAAACGTGCCGACCGCGACGCAAACCAGGGTATAGTTTTAGCTAAAACTACCGAAGACCGTAAATATGCAGCAGTTATTATGCTGAACTGTGAAACGGATTTCGTTGCAAAAAACCAGGAGTTTATCGATTACGCAAATAAAATTATCGAGCTTGCAGTTGCTACACAGCCTGCCAATCTTGAAGCTCTAGCCGCAATGAATATTGATGGCCGCTCAATTTCTGATGGCGTTACCGATCTGATTGGTAAAACCGGAGAGAAAATGCAGCTTGCCCATTTCGAATTTGTTGAAGCACCCTTAGTAATAGCGTACAATCACTTTGGAAACCGCCTGGCTGCGATTCTTGGTCTTAACAAAGCCGAAGCCAATGGTATTGATGACGTTGGTAAACACGTTGCTATGCAGATTGCTGCCATGTCGCCTGTGGCTCTTGATAAAGATGATGTAAATGCCGAAACCATTGCCCGCGAAATAGAAGTTGGTAAAGACCAGGCACGTGCCGAAGGAAAAGCTGAAGAAATGCTCGAGAAGATTGCTTTAGGCAAACTGAACAAATTCTATAAAGAAAATACCTTGCTCAACCAGGAATTCATCAACGATTCGAAAATGACCGTTCGCGAATACCTGCAGAAAGCTGATAAAGACCTTACTGTAACAACTTTCCGTCGTTTGCAGTTAGGAGTATAAAGATCAATTTTTTTTTTTTGAAAAGTCCTGTCTGAGAAGACGGGCTTTTTTTATGACTGATTTAACAGAAATGTGCGTAGAAAAAACCCCACAGAGGATTTCTCTGCAGGGTTCGCTTTGTAAACTGAGTTCCAAGTATATCTAGTTACGGGAGTATTTTTTTTATAATCTCAGAGATCATCCTATTATCAGCTTTACCGGCAACTACTTTACTTGCAATACCCATAACTTTCCCCATGTCCTTTATGCTTGTTGCGCCCGTATCAGCAATAACTTTCTTTACTATTGCAATTACTTCGTCATCGCTGAGTTGCTCAGGGAGATATTTCTCGATTATGGCAGCCTGGAATATTTCCGGTTCGGCCAGGTCGGGGCGGCCTTGTGCAATATAAATTTCAGCGCTTTCGCGGCGCTGTTTTACCAAACGCTGCAACATCTTAAGTTCAACAGTTTCGGGAATAATGCCGCCGGTAACGTCTTTACCTGTCTTTTCGAGTAATAAAGCAGCTTTTATTGATCGCAAGGCTTCAAGTTTATCCTTGTCCTTGTTGATCATAGCCTGCTTAATATCCTCGTTGATGAATTTTTCAAGTTCCATGATAAATCCTCAGTTAATCAACATTATCGTGAAGGAATGAATTATTCCCGCGAAGAGTGGTTTTGTTGTCAGTATCTGAATCCAGGGTTAAACGCGAAACCTGGCTTTCATTTACAGGATCCGAAATAGGAAGTTCAATATTACGCCGCATATAGGCCGGAATCCGTTCCATTTCTTCAACTGTAGATGAGCTTATAGGTTTATGACTCAAGCTTTTAAGCTTGTTTACCCTATCCTGGCGAACATCTTCCTGCTCTGCATATTTTTTATCCTGCGGTGCCTGGACTGATTCGGAAGGACGTGTTTCGTGTTTAATAGTAGGCATTACTATTTCAAGTTCAGGTTCCGGGCGGAAGTAGAGTTTCATTTCGACAGGCTCGGGAATCTGCATGCTCTTTTCAGCAACGGTTTCCGGTTTTTCGGTTTCGTTAAAAAGTGAAACCGGTATATTGTTTACAGGCTGCGGTATGTTCGTCCTTGCCGGTTCATCAGCCAAACGCGATGTAACGGGTTCAACCATGTGGATTTCAGTCCTGGGTTCAACTACTATGGGCTGGGTTGGAGTATTCAGTGTATTCTGGATACTGCCGAGAGTATGAACGGTTTTTACAGGTTTGTTAAATCCTGTGGCAATCAGAGTTACTGATATTTCATCGTCGAGGTTTTCGTCGATTCCGTCACCCCATATTACATTGGCTTCTTCACCAGTGCGTGAAGTGATGTAATTTGTAATATCATTCAGTTCTTCGAGCGAAATTTCATTTTTACCTGAAGTAATATACAAAAGCACATTCGAAGCGCCTTTGATATCAGTATCATCAAGTAAAGGAGAGTTTAATGCCATTTCAACAGCTTGAATGGCTCGGTCGGTACCACTTGCAATACCTGCTCCCATAATAGCTTTGCCACTGCACTGCATTACGGTTTTAACATCCTCGAAGTCGACATTGATACGGCCGGTAACTGTAATAATCTCAGCAATACCCTTGGCGGCAATGGTAAGCACGTTATCGGCTTTACCAAATGCCTGGCTTAGTTTCATGTCGCCCTGCATATCAAGCAGTTTGTCGTTGCAGATAACAAGGATAGTATCAACATATTTTCTTAATTCTTCAATACCGTCAACGGCTTGTATCTGGCGCCTGCGTCCCTCGAAGCCAAAAGGCTTAGTAATGATGCCTACCGTGAGAATGCCCAGTTCGCGAGCTATTTGGGCAATTACAGGCGCGGCTCCGGTTCCGGTTCCGCCTCCCATACCTGCAGTAATAAACAGCATCGATGTATTGTGTGAAATAATTTCCCTTATTTCGTCAGCAATCTGGATGGCAGCATCACGTCCAACTGAAGGATTGGCTCCTGCACCCAAGCCTGTACTTCCAAGCCTGATTTTATTTGGCACCTCGCAGTTGTTGAGCGATTGTGCATCGGTATTGCAAATATAGAAGTCGACTCCTTTAATTCCTTGCTTATACATATAAGCGACAGCATTGCTCCCGCCTCCGCCAACACCTATTACTTTTATAATTGATGCCTGTTCTTCAGGCTTGTCGAATCTGAGCATATTGAGCATGTTTCTTCCCCCTAAAATTAATTGTTATATTTTTTGATTATCTCTTACTCCGGTATTTTTACTAACAAAATCAGTGTTAATTACTAACTTATTCCATCGCCAAAGAACCTGTCGAGCCATTCCTGCATTTTCTTCTGTTTTGGAACAGAAGGGGCTTTTGGTGCTTCAGAACTCTCGGTTCGGGTGGTTCCTTTTTTAATCTGCGATATATCAGCACGTTGCATCCCGATAAGTACAAGACCTAAAGCTGTCGCATACATTGGACTAGTCATTTCGGCGGCAGCATTGCTTGCAAGATGTTCGTTAGGGTATCCTATACGGGTATCCATCCCGGTTACAAATTGTGTGAGCTGCTCAATATGTTTCAGCATGGCGCCTCCACCGGTAAGAACTATGCCTGCAATAAGCCTTTTTTCGAGCCCTGTGCTCCTGATTTCATGATAAACGGCTTCGATAATTTCTTCCATTCGGGCCTGTATGATCCTGGCCAGGTTTTTCAACGTAATTTCTTTTGGAGCGCGTCCTCTTAAACCGGGTATGGCCACGATTTCTTCTGCACGGTTTTCACTGGCAAGAGCTGATCCAAATTTTACCTTCAGGTCCTCGGCATGTTTTTTAATAATGCTGCAGCCTTCCTTGATATCCTCGGTGATAATTTCGCCGCCGAACGGAATTACAGCAGTATGCCTGATTATGCCATCGAGGAATACAGCAACATCGGTTGTTCCTCCGCCAATATCAACCAGCACAACCCCGGCTTCCTTTTCGTCACTGCTGAGTACAGCCTCAGCTGATGCAAGTGGCTGTAATATCATATGCTCAAGGTTATATCCGGATTTTTCGATGCACTTCATTATATTTTGTGCCGCCGAGGTTTGCGCTGTTACGATATGAAAACTTGCTGCTATCTGGTGTCCCAGCATTCCTTTTGGATCCTTCACACCGCCTTCGCCATCGATTATGAACTCCTGTGGCAAAACATCGATTATTTTTTCCCCTGGATTCATGGCAATGTTGTAAATGCTGGAAGTAAAATTCTCAATATCCTCCTGGCTGATTTCGATGTCAGGATTATTCCTGATGGTGCTCGCCCTATGCTGTATACTTCGTATATGTTGCCCTGCTATGCCCACATTTACTGTGCGAATGGTTACTTTAGAGTTTTCCTGGGCTTCTCTAACGGCCGTTTGAATTGAGTTAACTGTGTTTTCGATATTGGTAATAACTCCACGGCGGACGCCAATGGATTCAGTATGGCCGTAACCTAAAACCTCGATCTTGCCGAATTCGTTGCGGCGTCCCGCAATGGCAGCAATTTTCGTGGTTCCAATATCTAATCCGACAACGATTTCCGATTGCATAGCTTTTAATTTATTTGGTGCACACTATTTGATTTTTATATTCAAGGTCTAATTTCCTGTACTTGTTCCAACCTGTTTTGACTAGTCCGTATTTGTAGAAATATTTCAGGTTTTCCAGTTTCTCAGAAGCATCAGTTGTGTCACCAAGCAGAATGATATGTGACCCGGCTTTGGTAATCATTTGAATTTCCCCTCCGGGCTGAATATTCACCTGCTCGATAAGGGCGCTGAGCGTACTGTCGGTACTTATGATTCCCGCAAGGGTATGCAGGTCGTAAAGGCTTTTTAGTTGGTTTCTCAATACAAGATTTGTATCGGGAACACTAAAAATAGATTTTCCATCCTGCAACGGGCTGTCAATCTGCCCGGTAGCAATAAGTATTTTATATGGGAATTTCAGGCTCACCGGCATTATCCGGCCATTCCTGTCGATATAATGATATTGTCCATCGGAAGAGATATATCGGATAACCGGTATACACTGTTCAGCTCTTATTAGAATGTCTCCTTCGAGGTTTAGCTTAACGTCAGCTTTTTCAAGGTAGGGATTCCTGCGGACAAATGCTTTTATCCCTTCGATGTTGGCTTCACCAATTAAAGTTGCCTGGGGTTTTCCGAATTTATCGCAAATTTCGGCTATCAGTTCATTTCCACTCATTAAGGGTTGTACTCCCTTATAGTCGATACTGCATGTTATGCTTCTGCATTTCTTAACCCTGTGTACTTCGTTCGAAAAGCCCATCATTACCACAACTCCTGCGGCAATAACTACCCAGAGACATATCAGCAATATTTTTACAAATAGTTTCATCTAAAGTTCAGTTGTTTTAGTCCTGAAATAATTCTCAATAGGACCAACGAGTGTGTCAATGTCGCCGGCTCCCATTGTAATGAGTATTTCCGGGGTGTTGCCGGTGAAATATCCGGGAATGTCCTCTTTTTGTAACAGGTGTTTATCGGGATGATCCATGAGCGAAAGCAGCATTTGCGAATCTACTCCCGGCATAGGCAACTCGCGGGCAGGATAAACAGGTAAAAGCAATACTTCATCCAGGGCGGAAAGGCTCATCGCGAATTCAACCGCAAAATCACGCGTACGCGAATAAAGGTGAGGTTGAAAAATGCCTGTAATTTTTCGACCGGGGAACATAGCCCTCGCCGAACGGATGCAAGCATTCAATTCTTCGGGGTGGTGGGCATAGTCGTCGATATACACCAGGTCGCCGGTATTGAGCCGTATATCAAACCTGCGTTTTACGCCTTTAAATGAGCCAAGCGCTTTGCTTAATTCTTCAGGGGTAGCTCCTGCAATAATAGCTGCTGCAAGGGCTGCCACAGCATTCTCGACATTGTACAACCCGGGAATGCCCAGTGTAAGGTTGTCTATTTTCCCTGACGGATAGGTGAATTCAAACTGGTATAAACCGTTTTCCAGCCGGAGGTTGGTGACACTGAAATCGGCAACATCGTTTACAGCATACGAATACACAGTGCAATCCACAGGCAACTGCGCGGGTAATTCAATGCCTTTTTTCAGTATAAGGTACCCGCCAGTAACAATATTACATGTAAAACTGCTGAAAGCCTCACGGATTTCGGCATGTGTATGGTAAATATCCAGGTGGTCGGAATCGATGCTGGTAATGATGGCAATGTAGGGATGAAGGTGCAGGAAGGACCTGTCGTACTCATCAGCCTCTGCAACCAGGAAAGGCGAAGTATCGGAGATAAGGAGGTTGGTTTCGAAATTCCGCGAAATCCCTCCCAGGAAAGCCTGGCATCCCAATTGCGATTGCTGAAGCAGGTAAGCTACCAGTGTTGAGGTGGTCGTTTTCCCGTGGGTGCCTGCACATGCAATGGTTTTGTATTCCGACGAGAGCATTCCAAGAACCTCTGCTCTTTTCATCATACGTACACCGCTTTTCACGAGGTATTCAAATTCGGTATTCGATCGGGGAATAGCCGGGGTATAGATCACAAGCCCGGTTTCTGCCGGAATTAAGGAAATATCTTCGGTATAGTGAATATGCATTCCTTCCTGCTCCAGGCTTTCGGTAAGCGGGGTGCATGTCCGGTCGTAGCCATGCACCTGGTAGCCTTTGGCAATGAAATAACGTGCCAGCGCGCTCATGCCTATACCTCCGATACCGAGGAAATAAATTATATGTTCTTTAACTTTCAACGACACGGCTTTTGAATGTTATTTCTTTTGGTTTGATGCGATTTCGAATACCTGTTTGGCAATCAGCCCTGCTGCATTGGGCATTGCCATTGTCCTAATATTGGTGCTGAGGTTTTTTTTTTGCTGTTTGTCGGATGCCAGGCTGAGAATTGAATTGATAAGTTCCTTAGGTGCCTCGGCATCTTTCACAAGTATTGCAGCTCCACGTTTTAAAAGGGCCATTGCATTTTTCGTCTGGTGATCCTCGGCGACATTTGGCGATGGAACAAGTATTGAAGGTTTTCCGGCAATGCAAAGCTCCGAAATGGCAATCGCCCCTGCCCTCGACACAACAATGTCGGCAGCAGCGTAGGCCATATTCATTTCTTTAATAAAGGGCTGTGTGAGTATTCCTTTATCATTGTATTCGTTTACGGCTTGCGCTGCTTCCAGAGCATAGTGTTTCCCTGTTTGCCAGATAAGCTGGATACCCGAATCAGCGATACGCTTCAGGCCTGCATGAATGCTTTGGTTTATTGTCCTGGCACCAAGGCTACCGCCAACAACAAGTAAGGTTATTTTGTCGTCTGCCAGGCCGAAGTAGTTTAATCCTTCTCTCCTGGTTACAGTGTTAAATTCAATATCATTCCTTACTGGGTTTCCCGTGAGCCTGATTTTGGATGCCGGGAAATATTTTTCCATACCTTCATAAGCCACACAAATACGTTCAGCTTTTGATGCTAGCATTTTGTTGGTGATGCCTGGGAACGAATTCTGTTCCTGGATAAGTGTCGGTATTCCTAATTTTGCAGCCATGCGGAGAGTGGGCCCTGAAGCATAACCACCTGTCCCGACTACAACATCAGGTTTAAACGATTTTATGATTTTCCAGGCATTATAAAGGCTCGAGATCACTTTGAACGGAAATAAAAGATTGTCAATTGTAAGCCTGCGTTGTAATCCACTAATCCACAATCCTTCAATTTTGTATCCTGCAGCAGGAACTTTCTCCATTTCCATGCGCCCCTGTGCTCCTACAAACAATACTTCAGCTTCAGGAATTATATTCTTAACGGCATTGGCAACAGCCACAGCCGGGAATATATGCCCGCCGGTTCCTCCACCACTGAGTATTATACGTATGTGATCAGGCTGTTGCATGTTGTATTTCGGTTGGTTCTTCTTTTATTTCCTCATCCTGGTCCATTTCCTTGCTTACACTGAGTATGATTCCGATAGCAATACTTGTGAACCAGATACTGGTCCCGCCCATGCTTACCAGTGGCAAGGGTTGCCCGGTTACCGGGACAAGGTGGACCGCCACAGCCATATTGGCAAATGCCTGAATAATCAGGCTCAGGGTGACCCCGATTGCCAGCAATGCCCCGAAGTTACCCGGGGCTTTATAGGCGATTCGGATACCCCGGTACAGCAGTATCAGGTACATCAGTATTATGGTTATTGCACCTATTGCGCCATATTCCTCAATAATGATGGCAAAAATGAAATCGTTAAACGGGTTGGGCAGGAAGTTTTTCTGCATGCTGTTTCCGGGTAGCCGGCCGAAAATTCCACCATTGGCAATGGCAATTTTTGCCTGTTCGACCTGGAAGTTTTCATCACTGTCGCCACCGCCGCCGAAATGTTCAATCCGGTTCTGCCAGGTCCCCAATCGCCCGCTCGATTTGGGTGATACGATCATAAATGCTATTAAAAGCGAAAGTGTGGCTATCCCTATACCCGCTAGGGCCAGTAAATACCTGAATTTTACCCCGCCTATAAACATCAGTAGTATACAGGTAACAAACAGAATGGCTGCAGTGGATAGATTTGCAGGCAGAATCAGGCCGCAAATAATTACGATGGGCAAGAGGACGGGTATAAATGCTCCTTTAAAATCTTTGATAATTTCCTGTTTTTTTGCCAGCATGCGGGCAACAAACATAATGAGCGCCAGTTTTGCAAGGTCCGAGGGCTGAAACATAATATTAACACCTGGCAGCGTGGTCCAGCGGGCAGCTTCATTGCGCACCTCACCGAATACAAGGGTATAAAGCAGTAGTGGCGCAGCTATTATGATGGCCAGCATCGATAATTTGGCGTAATACACATATTTGATCTTATGCGCGGCATACATGAGTATAAAGCCGAAAATAAGGATTCCTAGGTGCTTCAAAAGGTAATATTCCGTATTGCCTTGCTTGAAGCGGTATGCAAGCGTGGTAGTGGAACTGTATACAGCCAGCACAGAGAATACCGAGAGTATGATTACAACTCCCCATATTACTTTATCCCCGCGTATTTTCGGAACGATCTGCATCTTTTTTTCTTGTGTTCTGATAGGTTAATTACAAATTCCTTACTGCATTTTTGAATTTATTTCCCCTGTCCTCATAATTATCGAAAAGGTCGAAACTGGCACATGCAGGCGATAGCAGCACCGTATCACCTTTTTTGCCAATAGTATAGGCGGTCATTACAGCCTGTTCTGCCGATTGTGTTTCGTATATAGCATCCACTTTATCGGCAAAGAGCGCAATCAGTTTGGAGTTGTCAACTCCAAGGCAAATAAGTGCTTTCACTTTCTGTGTTACCATTTCTTCCAGCTTGGAATAATCATTGCCTTTATCGATACCACCGGCAATCCATATTACAGGTGCATCGGTAGTTTCGAGAGCATACCAGGTGCTATTGACATTAGTAGCCTTGGAATCGTTTATAAAGTCGATTCCATGGATGCGTGCAACAAATTCGAGTCGGTGCTCCACATTTTCGAAACTGCTGAGTGACTGGCGGATGCTTTCATTGCGGATTCCAACCAGGCTGGCAGCGATCGAAGCAGCCATCGAATTGTACACATTGTGTTTACCTTGTAAGGCGAGTTCTTCCAATGTCATGGTAAAAGGGTTATTATTTATATTTATATGTAGTTTGTTTTCTATACAATAGGCATCTGATGATGCGTTTCCGGGCTGGCTGGTAAGCGTGTAAATCCGGGCTTTCAGGTCCCGCCTGCTGACTTCGGCAGCACTTACTTCGTCGTCGAGGCAGTAAATAAAAGCATCATCAGCAGTTTGATTCTGAGCTATCCTGAATTTCGAATCTGTGTAATTTTCAAATTTGTAGTCGTAGCGGTCGAGATGATCGGGTGTAATGTTTGTCAGTATGGCTATTTCGGCTTTGAACTCAAACATGCTGTCGAGCTGAAATGAGCTGATTTCCAATACGTACCAGTCAAAATCGCCGCTTGCTACCTGCATGGCAAAACTTTCGCCCACATTACCACCCAGGCCGACATTAACACCGGCATTTTTCAAAATATGATAGGTGAGCAGCGTGGTAGTAGTTTTACCGTTAGTGCCGGTAATGCAGATTTTACGTGCTTTGGTATACCGGGCTGCAAATTCTATTTCTGAAATTACCGGTATCTGACGGCTCCTGATCTGCTTCACAATTGACGCTGTTAGAGGAATTCCCGGGCTGATGATAACCTCATCCGCATCCATGATTTCTGCTTCCGTATGACTACCTTCTTCAAATGCTATTTCAAAATGTGAAAGAACGTTTTTGTATTTTTCTTTAATTTTACCTGAATCCGATAGCCAAACCCTGTATCCTTGCTTTTTAGCCAGAACAGCTGCACCTGTGCCGCTTTCGCCTGCTCCCAGTATGGCTATTTTTCTGTTCATCTTTACTCTTACCTGATCTTTAGTGTTATTATCGATGCCAAAGCCAGGGCAATACCGATAATCATAAACCGCATTACGATTTTTGGTTCGGGATATCCTTTCTTTTGGTAGTGATGGTGTAAGGGCGCCATCAGAAACACCCGTTTCCCCTCACCTGTCTTTCTTTTTGTGTATTTGAAATAAGCAACCTGTATTACAACCGACAGGTTCTCGACTATGAAAATGCCGCAGAGAATCGGAATAAGTAATTCCTTGCGGATAATAAGGGCGAGGGCGGCAATTATCCCGCCTAAGGCCAGGCTGCCGGTATCGCCCATAAATACCTGGGCCGGATAGGAGTTATACCATAGGAACCCAACACAGGCTCCAACCAGCGCGCTTATAAAAACAACAAGTTCGCCGGTGTTTGGTATATACATTATATTGAGATAATCAGCGAAAACTATATTACCGCTTACCCATGCCAACAGTCCCAGAGTAATTGCTATTATGGCTGAGGTGCCCGTCGCAAGCCCGTCCATTCCATCAGTTAAATTCGCTCCGTTCGAAATGGCGGTTATAATCAGTATTACAATTGGAATAAATACCAACCAGGCAAATTTTCGGTAATCGTGTCCTATCCATTTTATCAGGACTGCATAATCAAATTCATTGTTTTTAAGAAAAGGAATGGTTGTTTTAGTCGATTTTACAGGATTAACCCTGAATTTCGTGTTGTGGTCCTTTACCTGTTCGAATGGAGTAAGCGCCCCTGGTTTTACAACTACTTTCTTTTCGGGTACCTGTTCACGTATGACCACACCCGGATGAAAATACAATACTGATCCGAGTACAAGACCGGCTACTATCTGCCCCATGATTTTAAACTTACCGGCAAGGCCTTCTTTGTTTTTTTTGAATACTTTGATATAATCATCCAGGAAACCAATAAGGCCTAGCCAGATTGTCACAAACAACATTAATAAGATATAGATATTCAGCACTTTTGCGAAAAGGAGGGTCGGTATAAGGATCGCTCCCAGTATAATAAGCCCACCCATGGTTGGAGTACCGGTTTTGGCCATCTGTCCTTCGAGACCCAGTTCACGTATAGTTTCTCCGATTTGTTTGGTGCTCAGGTAGTTGATTATTGTTTTGCCGTAAATAAGCGAAATAAACAGCGATACAATGGTCGACAGGGCAGCGCGGAACGAAATAAACTGAAACATACCTGCTCCGGGTATATTGTAAGCTTTATCGAGGTACGTGAAAAGATAATACAGCATTGGCTTTGGTTTTCAGTTAGTATTTTTGTTCTTGTCAGAGCAGGTATTTCTTAAGCAATTCTTTGTCATCAAATGGTGATTTAACACCTTTGACCTCCTGGTATTTTTCATGCCCTTTTCCAGCTACAAGGATTACATCATTGTTGCGGGCCATTGCGCATGCCAGCCTGATAGCGTCGTGACGGTCGGTAATGTTCTGAACATTACGGGCATATTCTTTTTCTACGCCGGCAAGCATTTCGGAAATAATCAGCTCGGGTACTTCGCTGCGTGGGTTATCAGATGTTAGAATCACCCTGTCGCTTAGCCTGGCTGCAATCCTTGCCATTACAGGCCGCTTGGTTTTATCGCGGTCGCCACCGCAGCCAACCACGGTTATAAGCATCTCGTTGCCTGTGCGCAGCTGGTTGATTGTTTCGAGTACATTCTGCAAGGCATCAGGTGTATGTGCGTAATCAACAATACCAATTATTCCCTGGGGTGATTTGATATAATCGAAACGGCCTTCAACGCTTTCGAGGTTACTCAGGATGGTAAGGATTTCGAGCTGATCGTGACCCAGGAGTGAAGCAGCAGCAAACACAGCAAGCAGGTTGTACCCGTTAAAGCGTCCTACCAGCCTGCACCAGGTTTCATGCCCATTCAGGTCGATATGCAGACCGTCGAGCGGCGATTCGATGATACGGCCCTTAAAATCTGCAAGTTTCTGGAGGCTATAGGTGTGTTTGCTGGCTTTTGTATTCTGAAGCATGACCTGTCCGTTTTTATCGTCCAGATTGGTAAGGGCAAATGCGGTTGCCGGCAATTCATCGAAAAATCTCTTTTTGGCTTTCAGATATTCATCGAAGGTTTTGTGAAAATCAAGGTGATCGTGGGTTATATTCGAGAAAATCCCACCGGCAAACACCAGGCCTGAAATCCGGTTCTGAACAACGGCATGGGAACTTACTTCCATAAAGCAATAGCCGCAGCCTTTCAGCACCATCTGCGCAAGCAGGTGGTTGAGCTTAATTGCATCGGGAGTTGTATGAGTAGAAGGAAATATTTCATCATCAATCCTGTTGAGGATGGTTGAGAGTAATCCGACATGGTATCCCATTGTCCTGAACAGGTTGAATAGTAAAGTAACCGTCGTTGTTTTTCCATTGGTTCCGGTAATGCCAACAAGTTTCAGTTTTGATGAAGGGTTTTCGAACCAGTTTGAGGCAATAACGCCCGACCAATAACTGCTGTCGTCGACCTTTATATATACAACCTTAGAGTCAAGTGTTTCAGGAAGGGTTTCGCAAAGTATAGCGGAAGCGCCACATTCAACTACCTGCGCGATGAAATCATGGCCATCGACTCTTGTTCCTTTTACCGCAAAGAACAGGCTGCCGGCTTCAACCCCGCGCGAATCGTAAGTGATTCCGCTGATGGCTGCATCAGTGGTACCAAGTACTTTACTGATGTTTACATTTCGAAGCAGGTCGGCCAGTTGTTTCATTTATTATCGGATTGTGACTTTATTTTATGGTTTTATTACTGATTCCCAGGCTAAGCAGTACTGGTGATCCCGGTATGATTTTGCTGCCTGCCGGCAGTGATTGTTGTTTCACAAGCCCGATGCCGTTCAACTGTACATTTAAGCCAAGCTTTTCGAGCAGGTATATTGCATCGCGGGGCCCCATGCCTATTACGCTTGGTATGGTTTCGGGCATGCTAGACAAAAAGGCAAGGCGCATTCCAGAACTGTCCGTAACCTGGGTCAGCCATTCACCGCCAAAAGGTAGTCCCTGGGCATATCCAAGCCATTTGCTGAGATATTGGATGTCGCTGGCATTACCGGCTTTCAAAGGATTTGTGCGGGTGGTGTTAGTAGTGTCAACCCAGTTTAATCCTACATCAGGATCGGTTGCATAAATACGGTCCGCTATCTCGCGAAACACGGGAGCTGCGATTGCCCCCCCGTAGTACCCGCCGGTAGTTGGATTGTTGATTACTACTATGCAGGAGTATTTTGGATTCTCAGCAGGGAAATAGCCCACAAAAGACCCTTTGTAATTTGATTTGTTATATCCGCCGCTATTCTGTGCAAGTTGGGCAGTTCCGGTTTTCCCCGCAACCTTGTAGATCGGGTTCTTTAAAGCAGTACCTGTACCATGATCAACAACGGCCTCAAGCATGATCTTCGCCATCTTGATTGATTCAATCGAGGCAATCCGCTTGTTGATTATCTGGGTTTCAAAAATTTTAACGGGGGACCCGGCTTTTCTTACCTCTTTTACAAAGTGAGGTTTAACCATCACTCCGTCGTTTGCAACAGCGTTGTAGAATGTAAGGATCTGTAAAGGTGTGAGTGCAACCTCATAACCGATGGACATCCATGGAAGTGATGAATTTGACCATAAACCGTCCTTCACACCAAGTATCTGCGGCCGGCCTTCGCCTTTAATTTCGAGACCGAGCCGTTTATTTACACTGAAACTGTGAAGGCGGTCAACAAATGCCTGTGGATTGTCGGAATAAGCCCTGTATATAATTTTAGAAACCCCGACATTCGATGATTTCTCAAATGTCTGCTGTACGGTCATTACGCCGCCACCTAGGTGCGAATCCCTCATGGTTCGCCTTCCATAATGGGTAATACCCCCGGTACAGTCAACGATGTCAGTTAGTTTAACTTTACCGTCTTCAAATCCAGCAAGCAACGAAAACAACTTGAAAGTCGATCCCGGTTCAGTGCTCTCACCTATGGCATAATTGTAAAGTTCTTCGTATGTGCCTTCTTTGGTGAGTCCAAGATTTGCAATAGCCCTGATCTCGCCTGTTTTAACTTCCATTAAAATAGCGCATCCGTGATCAGCCTTGTTAAACTCAAGCTGGCGCATTAGCGCTTCTTCTGCAACATCCTGTATATTAATGTCGATGGTTGTCAGGATATCAGCGCCATTCACAGGTTCAATCTCATTGCTTTTATTCATCGGACGCCAGTTGCCGTCGGGAATACGCTGGTAAAGCCTTTTCCCTGCCAGACCCTGCATTTCGGCATTGAAAGCACTTTCGATACCGACATTATTCGAATTACCCTCCTTGAACCATCCTAAAGTGCGGTATCCGAGATGGTTGTAAGGATAAACTCTTTTGTTCTGAACGGTTGTTATTAACCCACCGCTGTTTTTCCCCATGCGGAAAATCGGAAAGGTCTTTATTGTCTTCAACTGATCGAAAGTGGCTTTGCGTTTGAGGAGCAGGTAGCGGTTTTTAGTGCTTCTGCCATCCTTAAGCAGAATTTTGTACCACTGAGCCGTGTTATCTTTGAAATATGCCGACAGGCAAATTGCTAATGAATCAACATTTTTATCGAAAGTCGAATCTGCGATGAGGGGCGATGCGGCATCCATCCTGATTTCGAACAAGGGAACCGAAGTAGCCAGCATTTCACCTTTTACATCGTAAATATTGCCACGGTTAGGATCAATGTTGAAATATTTAAGCGAAAGTTTCTCGGCTTTTGCTTTCCACATTTCACCTTCTGCCAGCTGGATATACAGAATCTTACCGATAATGGCCAGGCTTATGAGGAACATAAAGCCATAAGCCAGGTATACACGGGTAAGAATTGATTTCCTTGATTCCATCGGGTAGTGCGATTCCTTAGTTATTTGGTTGGTACTTCAATCAGTATTTTTCTTGGCGGGGTTTTCGATTCTTTAAGCCCGCTTGTAAGCAATCGTTTTGCGATTTCAGTCTGCCTGGTGGTCTGCATCAACTTCGCCTTGGTATTTATGTATTCGAAGCGCTGCTCTTCAATCTGTTTTTTTGTCCGGCTTATACTGATAATAGTTCGGTTGGCATAATTTGAGTTAAAAATGTAAAGCAAGCCTATGCCGGTCAGGAAAATGAGGAAAGGAAGCAGCCTGATGACCTTTTCGCGTACCAGGAACGAACCTTCGAGTATACTCTTAACCTTGCCTGACGAGGATTTTGATTTTGCTTTGGGTTTCTCAGGTTTTGGTTCAGATAATTCTCCTTCGGGCAAAGAATTTATAGTATTGCGGGCATTGCTCATGTTTAATACTTTTGGGCTATACGTAATTTTGCACTGCGGGATCGCGGGTTGCTTTTCAATTCTTCAGCCGCTGGAGTTATAGGTTTACGTGTTACCGGTTTCAGTGGGGCTATCACATTTCCAAAAAAATCTTTTTCCTGTTCCCCTTCAAAATTCCCGGTTTTCATATAATTTTTTACAAGCCTGTCCTCCAGCGAATGGTAAGAAATCACAACCAGTTTTCCGCCCGGTTTCAACGAATCGGCGCACTGCTTCAGCATGGCCTGCAAAGCACCCATTTCGTCGTTTAACTCGATGCGTATAGCCTGGAATACCTGTGCCAGGTATTTGTTCTCAAAGCCTGAAGGCATGCATGGTTTAATGGCTTCTTTCAATTCACCAGTAGTCGCGATGGGGTTGGAACGTGCCTGAACAATAAAGGCCGCTAGTTGCCGGGCATTCGAGATTTCGCCGTACACCTTGAAAACCGAAGAAAGTTTTTCCTCCGGGTATGTATTAACCAAGTGTGCAGCTGTATACTCCTGGTTACGGGCCATCCGCATATCAAGGGGACCTTCGAAACGGGTTGCAAACCCACGTTCCGGAGTATCAATCTGATGCGACGAAATACCCAGGTCGGCAAGTATGCCATCAACAGGGAAAGCTTTATGAAGCCGTAAAAAGTTTTTTAAGTAGCGGAAGTTCGCGTTCACCATGGTGAAGCGTTCGTCAATTATAGCATTTTCAAGGGCATCTTCATCCTGGTCGAATGCTACCAGTCGCCCTTCGGAATTCAGATTCTCCAGTATAGCCTTCGAATGTCCGCCACCACCAAATGTAAGATCAGCATAAATCCCTGATGGATCGATGCTGAGGCCTTCAATACATTCGTGCAATAATGCGGGTTGATGGTACATCCAGTTTTCATTCGTTGAGGTTAATATTCCCTAATATATCCTCAGCAATTGCGGAGATATCAGTCTGGGTTACGCTAACTACTTCATCGTATTTAGCTTTGTCCCATATTTCAATGCAATCCATTTTGGCAGCTACCACCACATCGCCAGTTATACCTGCAATCACTGCAAGATCGCGTGGAATCAGAATTCTGCCTGAACCATCAATTTCAAGCTCCTTTAAACCAGCATTATAGGCCCTTATAAAATCGTTATGCTTTTTAACGAACCTGTTCAGTTTGCTAATAATCTTGCGGTTAAGTTCATCCCAGTTTGAACGGGGGAAAAGTTCGAGGCATGGGCTGAAAATGCTGCGTTTTACGATAAATCCTTCATTCAGAGTACTATTCAGCTGGTTTTTTAATGCAACAGGAAGCATAAACCTTCCTTTTGCATCAACCCGGCAGATGTATTCTCCTTGTAAGGGTATCATAGTTTCTTTCTATTTTGCCCGTAAATTTACTATTGATTTCCCACTTTAAACCACATTTTACCACATTTTTTTATTAACAATACACAGGATGCCCGTAAATAAAGGGTTTCGAGGAAAAAACCAGCTGTGATAGCGTGAATTATTGGATAATTTGTCCGGAGAATTCTTCTG
>CAISRK010000327.1 GCA_903887815.1 uncultured Bacteroidales bacterium
TCTCGATAAGCTCAAAGTTATCTGTGATTTCTTTAGGCACAATCAACTTTAGTAACTCTTGATATAAGGCTTTTTCTTCCATTTACCTTTTTTGATGCTAAGGTAGAATTTAACTCCAGCACATCAAAATAATATCTTGCCTTCATCCTTTAATTTGATAACTTTATGCCCTCAACTTTAGTATGTATATGGCAAAGAATGTGGGCAGACTGGTTTTTAATTCGTTTGGTGTAAATACCTATATCCTGAGCGATAATACAGGCAAATGCCTGATTGTAGATCCTGCCTGTTCGGGTCCCGGGGAGGAATCGCGCCTGGCTGCGTATATTGCCGGTAATGAACTCACACCTTTGGGAATGGTAAATACCCATTTCCATATCGACCATATTTTAGGAAATACATTCGCATGCAAAAGCTACAATCTGCAACCTCTTTGTCATGCCGGCAGCAAGCTGCTGTGGGAAACAGCTGAAAGTTACGGGCTGGCGTTCGGGCTTAAAATTGAGAATATGATTACCCCGGTCGATTTTGTTGAAGAAGGCGATAGCATTCCTTTTGGGAACGCTTCTTTACAGGTTTTATATACTCCAGGTCATGCCGATGGCAGTATTTGCCTGGTTAACCATGACGAAAAATATGTGATTTCGGGCGATGTGTTATTCCGCGACAGCATTGGCCGCACCGACCTGCCTACCGGGAACTTTGATGTGCTTTACGAAAGTATAACCCGGAAATTATTCACCCTTCCCGATGATTATACCGTTTATCCCGGCCACGGACCTGAAACCACAATTGGTTACGAAAAACGGAATAACCCGTTTTTATAGTAGCGACGTGGTAAATGCCATTTCAAGTTACATGACCGTGAACAAACAAAGTAATGTTTTTGGGGCTGGAAATCGTATTCACTGATCATTTTTATGTCCTTGTTAACTAATGCCGGGAAATACCGTCTGCCCGGGTAAAGTATGCTTTCATACTCTGTCCTTTCTCCGGTTTTGAAAGCCTGATCAGGAAAAGAGATTCGAACACGCTGATTGCAAACAGTAAACAGTTTAATAATTTAATACCTTTTCAATGGACAAAGTTGCACTTATAACAGGAATTTCAACAGGGTTCGGTAAAGCAACATCTGAAATACTTTCGGTAAAAGGATACCGTGTTTATGGTATAAGCAGGAATCAAAATGAGGATCTGGCAAGCACAATAAAAGTACTTAAAGCCGATGTAACTGATGTTGATTCGGTAAGGAAGGCTGTTGATACAGTTGTGGCGAAAGAAGGGCGTATTGATATCCTGGTGAATAATGCAGGCATGGGTATTTCAGGCTCGGTTGAGGATTCATCAACTGCAGATATCAGGTTGCAGATGGAAACAAATTTTATTGGATATATAAACATGATACAGGCTGTACTGCCGGTTTTGCGCAGGAATAACGGAGCAACCATTGTTAATATCAGTTCGATAGGAGGAATAATGGGGCTGCCTTACCAGGGAATATATTCGGCGAGCAAATATGCTGTTGAAGGGATGAGCGACGCCCTTAGAATGGAACTTAGACCTTTCAAAATCAATGTTATAGTAATCAGACCCGGCGATTTCTTTACAAATTTTACAGCCAGCCGAAAAAAAACGGGTAGTGAAGGTGCAGCGAGTTCTGTTTATACTAACCAATTTAGTAAAACACTACGGGTTATCGAGAATGATGAAAAAAACGGATTCCCACCCGAATTTCTCGCCAGGAAATTATCAAAAATACTGGCAACGAAAAATCCCTGCCAGAGTTATAGTATTGCTTCAGTTGAACAGAAATTTGCAGTGTTGCTGAAACGCATATTACCGGGAAAGCTGTTTTCAAAAATAATTTCATCGCATTATGCTATAAAACCCTGACAGGCAAAGGGAAAAACACCAAAAACTGTTGTATTACCCGTTATGGGTTCAAGCCATTAAAAGGTGATCTTTTATACTGTTATAAACCGGTATTTTAAAAACCCGGTTTATCCCGGTCATACCTGCAAATCAGCCTGGGGTATAAGGTGATTTTTCAAACAGTTGATCAACAAATCCTTGCGTACTGGTTTTATTAAATAATCATCGAAACAGGCCGTGACCGCCATTTCCATTATTTCGGGAAAATCATAGGCTGTTAAGGCAACCACGGGTATTGTCCGGTTTGTTTTCCGGATCTCGGACAATGCATCAAAACCATCCATTTCCGGCATACTGATATCCATTAGGACCAGGTTTATTCCCGGATTTTCGATGAATATTTTTACTGCCTCTTTGCCATTGGTCGCCTTATGGTAGCTAATATTGAGTTTGTCAAGTAAGTGGCAAATGATAAACATGCTATATTCGTCATCTTCGGTTAACAGCACTGTGTTATACGGACTAAATATTTTGTTTTCCGCTTGTGCATCTGTGAAGAATTTTTCATTCACTACATTTTTCAGGCCGAACCTGAATTTCCCGCCTTTATCATACTGAGTATCCCACGAAATAGTTGTTCCGGGCTCAGCGGCCAAAACCTGGCTATTACCAAATTCACTTAATGGGATACGGGTCAAAGGCGACTGGAGTGAAAGAGTATGGTTCAACATAGTGATGAAATTATCGTTAGTTTCTTTATTTTTAATTTTATGTAAGCGGGGGCTACTGATATAAAATTCGATGTCGCTATTGTTCAATCGGGTATATCCAAAGCTTATATTGCCTTCTTCTACACCATTTGCAGTATAAGCCAACAGGTTGAACAGAACCTGGAATAATTGCTCTTTACTTGTATATATACTGACTTCTTCCGGTGTTTGAAGGCTTACATGCATTTGCTTTTTATCCAGTTTCTCGAGGTAAAGACTGAATACCTCTTTCAAATCGACCATAAAGGGCTTTAAACTGATCGGACTCATAGTCATATGTGTTTTAACAAACAAAAATATATCTAACTGATTACTATGTTGTTGACGCTTTAAACAAAGTAGGCTTTAACAATAAATTATCCGGCATTAATTGGTTTTTTAATCAGCAAAGGTTACCAATACCCTGCCCAATGGAACGTAAGGTTACACATACGTTGAGGGCTTAATACCTTCAAACAGGGCCTTTTACAGCCCGTTAAAATTTTCATTAAACCCAGTTTACGTGTCATTGAAAAAGTGAAAGAGTTGTTATTAAAAAAAATCCGGTACTAAATGCGCAGGCTCTGCTGAGCGAGTCGTGCGACGCGCCAGGCAGGGCTATTCGTGTGATGGAATTGTAAAACTGAAAATGCTTCCTTTGCCTTCGGTACTTTCGACCTCTAAATACCCGCCATGTTTTTCGATAAACCCTTTACAAAGCATCAGGCCCAGGCCTGTGCCGGGCTCACCCGACGTGCCTTTACGACATGTATTGAGATCGAGCCTGTAAAGGTTTTTGACCTGGTCGGCACTCATCCCTATTCCCGTATCGGCAACAGAAATCCGGATACATTCGTCACTATCTGGTTTTGCTGAAATATGAATGCTGCCGCCAATGGGTGTAAACTTAACAGCATTCGAAAGCAAATTACGGAAAATGCAGGCAAGCATTTTGATATCGGCATACACACATAAATCGCCGGGGATAGTGGCATTGATCCGGATTTCCTTTTGGGCAACAGCTTCCCGGATTAATTCTATACTATCGTTGATTTTCGGCAAGAGTAAAAACGATTCAGGCGCATAAGGTGTAATGCCCCTGCTCATCAGCGACCATTCCAGAAGATCATTGATCAGGAGGTTAAGATTGGCAGCAGAACTTTCTATAACGCGCATAAACTTCTGGATCATTTCCAGGGTCATGTCGGGTATTTCGACGGTCATAATCCGGATCAATCCGAGCATTGAACCAAACGGGCCCCGCAGGTCATGGGCGAGAACCGAGAAAAACCGGTCTTTCTCGGCAATAAGCCTTTGAAGTTCTGCATTATTGTGCTTTATTTGTTCCTCAAAGCTTTTTTGCCCGGTAATATCCTGAATTGAGCCATATACCTTCGTGGTTTTCCCATTTTCGCGGTAGGCTTTCCCGATTGAATGCACCCAAAGCGGGTTTCCTTTGCCGGTGATGAGTTCGAGCTCCAGGTCGAAGGATTGGCCATATTTAACTGCGCGGAATACTGCATTTATGATGACCGGCCGCGACTGAGGAGTGTAGAAATTAATTCCCTTACCAACGGAAGGATCGAATGAAAAATCGACTTCATGAATGCGGTACACTTCGTCGGTCCATATTTGCTTCATCGTAAGGGGGTCAAATTCCCAGCCTCCCACTTTTGCCGTTTCGCCTGTTATATTTAATAACATATCTTTTCTCAACAGCTCGTTTTCAGCCTGTTTGCGTTCCGTTATATCGCGGATATTAAGTTGAACAGCATGTCCGCCATCAAAAAGCACAGGCATTGCTTTTACTTCCACATTCAGGCTAGATCCGTCGGGGCGGATAAAAACCTCGTCGTAGAGCGGTAAAACAACACGGTCTTCCGCTATTTTATTCATGCGTTCGATCACTTTTTCACGGTAATCGGGATGGACAAATTGCAAAACGGGTTTGCCGAGTATCTCATTAGCCCCTGTAACTTTCATTAAATTTATACATTCCTTGTTTGCCAGTACCACCTTGCCCTGCGAATAAATAACTATGGTATCGGGCGAATTCTCAATAAGGACGCGGTATTTCAGTTCGCTTTCGCGCAGTGTTTCTTCCAGCCTTATCCGTTCAGTAATATCTACCATGGTTACAAGACAATGATCAGGTTCTTTACTGGAAATGCCATTAAGCTGAACATACCTGAAGGGGCTATTTTTATCCGAAAGCGCAATGTCGCATGTTTCCCTTGAAAAAGTGCTGAAAACCCGATCCATGAAGTTGTTAAAAACAGGTTTGGAATCGTCGGAAACAAAAAAAGCTAAACTGCTGTTCCGCAAATGCAAACGGTCCCTCCCCAGCAAGACAGCTCCCCGAAGGTTTAACCTCTTGATTTCGCTTTTGCTGGTAAGTGTAAAGTAGCCTGTTGGCGCAAAATCGTATAATTCGATGACTTCATTTGCAATTGTATTTGCAAGTTTCAGTTCATCGTTCTGCATATCCAGCTCAATCTTGTATACTTCGAGTTCCTGCACACGTCTCAATATTTCAGCTTTCGAAAGCAGAATATCATTATTTAACGGCTGCTTGTCCAACTGTTCCTGTGCTTTCCGGCGTAAGATTTCAAGTTCGGGAGCAGATTTTTTTTTCATGTAAAACAATTTATACCTCGCCTTATTCACAAAGGTACAACGAAACTGCCGTTATTATTTTCATGGCAAGATATTATTTTGATGTGCTGGAGTTAAATTCTACCTTAGCATCAAAAAAGGTAAATGGAAGAAAAAGCCTTATATCAAGAGTTACTAAAGTTGATTGTGCCTAAAGAAATCA
>CAISRK010000328.1 GCA_903887815.1 uncultured Bacteroidales bacterium
GAGTTAAATATTTATTTATCTTTACATTAAGTCAAGGCAATTACCAAAGCATATTCGAAATGAAGAAATCTCTTTTTAATTCGTTATTTTTTTCTTGGGATGTGGCTCTAGTTGTGTCAGTTTTTATATGCGCATTTGTTATTCCAGTGTTTCCGGCAGCCTGGGGAAGGCTGCTTATAAGAATGGGGTTTACCCTGATTTTCCTTTTCGCGGTCCTGAGCCTGGGAAAACAGAGAACGAGAATCCTGTACCTGGCATTAGCGGCATTCGTGATGGAATGGGTATCGCAACTTTTTGAACTCGAAGTTATAGCTGATATATCAAGATTCCTGAACATCGTTTTTTTTATTTATGTTATTATTTCTCTTTTCAGGGAAATGGCTACCGCTAAGGTTGTTACAGCAAATGTGATACTGTTGTCCATTTCGGGATACATCCTTTTAGGGATCATTTACTCAGTTGTGGTGGCAGCCATCATTCAGCGCGACTCAGGAGCATTCAACATTATAAGGGAAGTGGATGGGGCAAGAGATACTGCGGCTATTCTAAACGAATCTATGTATTTTGGATTTGTAACACTGGCTTCACTGGGATATGGCGATATTATTCCCTTGAAACCGTATACACGTTCACTGGCAACACTTATCGCTATCTCGGGGCAGCTCTATATCGCCACACTGATTGGAATGCTGATCGGGAAGTTTGTATCTGGAACAGATTCTAATGCAGGCGGGAATTAGATGGCTGAACGATCACCCAAGACCATAAGCTGCGAAGGTTGATTAGAACAAAGAACTCCGCGAGAGCATCGTCGGAGATGTTGCTGGAAGCTGGCCTATAATGTTTCTTGTATTGGCCTGTTCGGTAGTTTTTACTATTTCGCTTTTGCCACTTTCCTGAGCTTTCACAGCATCTGCTTAAATATGGACTTTCAATGTCTGTGCCTGATTCTGGCAAGTTAACAAAACTTGCTAAAAAGAGGAAGAATGATGTTTCCCTTTCACGTTTAAGAGTTTTAAAAGGAAGAGTAAGCTCGATTTTAATACGAACTCTGCAGGATATGCAATTGATGGAGGCATTCAATCAAAGAGGATTACGCTTGTCATTTTCGACAGCCACATTCCGGCTTTAAATACAAATTTTCTAAATCCTTATTCATCGGATTATTCGACCAGGGTTTGAGAAAGCGTATGGATAAATTATCATTAAAATCAGTGCCCTCTTCAAGGTATGGTAAATTTAAGTAGATTTGGTGATCTTTTAAAAATATGAGGTTTATGGAAGTTGTTTTAGATCCTTCAAAGCAGTCGAATATACTGATTGTTGATGATGTTGCTGAAAACATCAACTACCTCAAGGGTATTTTATCCCGTTTGAATGTGAATCTTATTGCAGCTAATTCGGGGGCTGAAGCACTGGAGAAAATCCGGGGCAAAGAACTGGCATTGGCCTTGATCGATATACAAATGCCCCTGATGGATGGCCCGGAACTTGCACAGATTATTTCGCGCGATGCCCAGCGCGACAAGGCTCCGATCATTTTTATTACTTCTTACCCCGATGAAGAGAGCCTTGAGAAATGGTATAGTTCAGGCGGGGTCGATTTTATCGTAAAACCTGTCAAAAGGGAAATACTCCTGAGTAAAGTCAAGGTTTTTATCGACCTGGATAAAAAGAAACTCGAACTTTTGAAAATAAAGGAAGAACTCCTGGAAACTGCAGAAGAACTGAAAGGTGTTAACCAGGCACTGAAAAACAGTGAACACCGGTATCGCAACCTGATCGAACAATCGGTTCAGGGACAGATTATTATACAGAACAGGCAGGTGAAGATGGTTAACAAGGCTTTTGAGAAACTTACCGGGATCCCGAAAGACCATTTGTTGAAATCCGGCACAAAAGGGTTGAGAGAAGGTATGATAGGGAGAATCCGGAATTTCAACCTCAAGGTATTTGAAGAATTACTCAGGGGTACACGGCCATATGTAATTGAAGAGTACCAATGGGAAAAGAATAATGGTGAAGCAGCATGGTTGCAGGTACTGGCCAGCAGGATTGAATACGACAACAGGCCGGCTCTTCACATCAAAATGAATGATATCACCGAGAAGCAAATCACTCAAACCGAACTGCAGAATATCTTCAACCTGTCGATGGATCTGGTATGTGTAATTGAGACAGCTACACTCACATTTAAGAAAATAAATCCTGCATTCGCCCGCATTCTCGGGTATAGCGAAAAGCATTTAATAGGTGCAAAAATTGTCAGATTCGTTCATCCTGCAGATGCGCAATCCATGCTTAAATCTTTCGAAAACGGGATCGTAAACCGGACTACATTTAGTTTCGAGAACAGGTACAAGTGTTCCGATGGATCATACAAATGGCTGAGTTGGGTTTCCCATCCTATGCACGAAACCGGGTTGATTTATACCGTGGCTCATGATGTTACCGAACTCAAACAGATCGAAATGAAAGTTCGTGAATCGGAACGCATGTACCGTATCCTGCTGAACGCTGTCCCGGAAGGCATACTGATACTCGATACCTCATACACAGTTACTGAAGTTTCGGATATTACAATGGAACTTTTAGATGCTAAATCGAAAGAGGAATTTATTGGCCTTTCGTTTTTTACAGTAATGAGAGCTAGGGAGGAGGATAAGCAGATTGGATTATTGGCAAGAACTATTGAGGAGGGAATTGTTCAGAATGAGGAGTTTATACTGTTAACCAATAACAATGTGCCTTTTTATGCCGAAGTGAGTACGGCACTAATACAGGATAATGCAGGTCTGCCGGCAGCCTTCATGGTAATAATCCGCGACATTAGCACGCGCAAGAAGCTCGAACAGCAAATGATCCAGACCGAGCGCCTTGCCGGCATTGGCGAAATGGCTGCAAGTCTCGCTCATGAACTTAACCAGCCATTGATTAATATCAGTTTCAGCCTCGAAAATATTTTATTCGAGGTAGCACTCGACAAACCAGTCGACCCCGAATACCTGCAGAAGAAGTCAAGCAATATTTTCGAAAATCTGCAAAGGATGGAAAATATTATTGACCATGTGCGGGCATTCTCGCGTGGACTTGATGATACATTTAACGGCCTTTTTAATATCAACTCAAGTATCCGTAATGCGTTAATGCTCGTATCCGAACAATTTATCAACCACGGTATCGATCTTAACGTGCATCTGGAAGATGAACTTCCAACTCTTAAAGGCAATACATACCAGTTTGAACAGGTGATCATCAATTTGCTTGTTAATGCAAAAGATGCTATCCAGGAAAAAGCTGAATACCTTCAGCCAGGGTATGGGAAAGCTGTTACAGTCCGGTCATACCTGAAAGAAAATATCATTTATGTAGATGTGCAGGACAACGGTAGCGGAATCAGTGAATCTGCTATAGAGAAAATCATGATGCCTTTCTTCTCAACCAAGCAAGCCGGAAAAGGAACAGGTCTGGGCCTTTCGATAAGCAGGCGTATCATTATGGAACTGGGTGGCGATATTAAGCTGGAAAGCGTTGTTAACGAAGGCTCAAAAATAACTATCAGCATACCGGTTTTGCCGGAGTAGTATTGCATGTTTAACTTTGGTTAGGGCCTTTGGTGAAAAGACAATTCAGGTACAGGCAACAAACCGGGGGAATCGGAAGTAACTGAAATTTTAGATCCGGACCTGGAGACCGGCATGCGGAATACGGTAAATTTATCCTGAATTCAGAGAGCGTAAATAAATCACTAAACAATTATAAGTAAGTACATTATGAAAGTTCTGATCCTTGACGATGAAAAAATATTCACATCCGAACTCTGTGAATTTCTGACCAAATCAGGTTTGCAGGCTTTCGAAGCAAATACGGTTGCATTGGGCAGGGCCCTCCTCGAAAGCGAAAAACCCGACCTCCTGATTCTGGATGTGCGGCTGCCTGGGGCCGACGGTTTAGATCTGCTTAAAGATTTTAAAGCAGCCTATCCTGACCTTGAAGTGATTGTGGTGTCAGGCCATGGCGACATGGAAACCGTGATCCGAGCTATGCGCCTGGGTGCAGTCGACTATCTTAAAAAGCCATTCCGGCATATGGATATAAAGCTTGCACTCGAACGGACAGCAAAATTTATTTCACTCCAGCAGCGCGTCAGGGATGTGGAAGAAACAAATTCACTGATTTCGAAAAGCCTGGGTGAAAAGATAGAACGCAGTCTTATAGGTGTTAGCACCGGGATCATGAAAGTAATGGAACTTGCAATGACCGCTGCCGAGTATAACGATACAAATGTTTTAATTACAGGTGAAAGTGGAACAGGTAAGGAAAACATTGCTAGAATTATCCATTATGCAAGTAAAAGAAGCGAGCATCTGTTTTGTGCGGTCAACAGCAGTGCGGTTACTGAGTCGCTGCTGGAAAGCGAATTTTTCGGACACAAAAAAGGATCTTTCACAGGTGCTATAAGCGATAAAAAGGGGTTTTTTGAAATCGCTGATAAGGGAACACTTTTTCTTGATGAAATTGCCGATATGCCTCTCACCCTGCAGGCTAAGGTATTGAGGGCAATTGAGGAAAGAAAGATCACCCGCGTTGGAGAAACCGTTCCACGAAGCACCGATTTTCGAGTTATTGCCGCAACAAATGCTGACCTCGACATACTCATAAGTGAGAAAAAAATGAGGCTTGACCTTTATCACCGGCTTAAAACATTACATATACATATCCCGCCGCTTCGCGAAAGAGCTGACGATATTGAACCCTTGCTCGATTATTTTATAAGCAAACTATCGAAGCAATTTAACAGGATTGTACCTGAGGTTTCTGATGAGGTGATTGCAGTTCTTAAGCAGTATGCGTTCCCTGGAAATGTGCGTGAACTAAGGAACCTCACAGAGCGCGCCCTCATCCTCTCAAAAAGTAAGGTATTAAAAATTAGCGACTTCCCCTTGTCGGCAACACAACCGGTAATATCATCCGATATCCCTCCCACAATGGATCTGATAGGTAACGAGAGCGAGCTGCTGCGAAAAGCCTTGGCAGAGTGTGGGTTTAGCCAGGTAAAAGCCGCAGAAATGCTAGGCATAAGCCGCGATGCGCTTATCCGAAGGATGAAAAAATACAATATCGTGGTTAAAAAATCCGGATAAAATATTCAACTGAAGTTTGTGAAGGAATAAAAGCGGATTTTATTCCTGAATCGGTAATTAGGGTCTGCTGATAAACTCACAGGCTCAAATTAATCAGAACTCTTGTGGATGCCAATAATTGGATGCTAGAAAGTATAGCTCGCTGAAAAACGCTCCCACGATCAATGGA
>CAISRK010000329.1 GCA_903887815.1 uncultured Bacteroidales bacterium
TCTAGGAATTTATGGATAAGACTTGTTCATCAGGATCATTTAAAGCACTGCTGGGAGCTCAATTTATTGGGGCGTTCACGGATAGTCTATTTAAGATGATCGTTTCTTTGTATGCTATCCAGCTTTTAACTTCTTCCGAAGCGGCTACGCGATTAATCAGCATCATTGGCATCCTTTATATCTTACCATTTATTATTTTTTCTCCTGTTGCCGGACACATTGCTGATCGTTTCTCTAAACGGACAGTCATTATTGTCATGGGCCTGGTCAAAGTGGTGTTCTCTTTATTGGCGGCTGGAGCCCTCTTGACTGGGAATATTTGGTATTTGTGCGGGTGTTTGTTTTTATTTATGGTTGATAGCGCGCTTTTTAGCCCAGCTAAATACGGTATTCTACCCGAGTTACTCAATGAACAGGAATTGTCTAAGGGCAATGGGTTTATTCAGCTCTGTACCTTCGTTGGTGTTATTTTGGGAACAGCTGCTGGCGGTGTATTGTTTAATATTTGGCACAATTCTCTTTTTGCTGTTGGGCTTCTCATGGCCCTGTTGGCGCTGCTGTTGCCGGCGGTGTTACATCCTTTTTCGAAATGCCTAATACCGTTCCGCAAACGCTTACTCTTGAATTATTGGAACAAAAAATGGCCCTTGCAGCCGGAAAATCACTGGCAAATTACTCATTTTTCCTTGGAGCAAGCAACGATAATATCAGCGAAATTGAAAATGCTGATCCGAAAACTGTATGCGGGGTCAAGGTTTTCTTTGGCGCTTCTACCGGCAATATGCTGGTCGATAACCGGGAAACCCTTGAGCTGATTTTTAAGAAATCACCGATTCCTGTAGCCGCTCATTGTGAAGACGAGTCCCTCATCCGAGCAAACAGCGAAGCCATGCGGATAAAATATGGCGAAGATGTTCCTGTTGCCATGCATCCTATAATCCGAAATTCCGAAGCCTGTTTCCGTTCAAGCGAACTGGCCGTATCGATTGCCCGCAAATACAATACAAGGCTTCATATTACGCACCTGTCGACTGCAGCCGAACTTAGCCTGCTCGATAATACATTTCCTCTGACCCAAAAACGAATAACCGCCGAAGTATGCACCCACTACCTTTGGTTCTGTGACGAAGATTATACCCGGCTTGGCACCAGGCTCAAAGTTAACCCGGCTATTAAATCTGCCGCTGACAAAGCAGCCCTTCTTAAAGGGCTTATCGAAAATAAGGTTGACATAATTTCGACCGACCATGCACCTCATCTGGCTGATGAAAAGGCAAATACCTATTTCAAAGCACCATCGGGGACTCCGCTTGTTCAGCATTCGCTCATGGCAATGATGCAAATGGTAAAACAAGGCAAGCTGAAATTGGCAACCCTGGTTGAAAAAATGTGCCATGCACCGGCAATTTGTTATAATATTGAAAAGAGGGGATTTATACGTACCGGCTATTTTGCTGACCTGGTGTTGGTAGATACGGAGGCCAGCTATTCAGTAAGTAAGGAAAATATTCTGTATAAATGTGGCTGGTCGGTTTTCGAAGATACTATATTTGACACCCGCATTGAAAGAACCTATGTGAACGGTCACCTTACGTATAATAATGGGGTCGTTGACGATTCGGTTAAAGGAATGAGAATTACATTTGATAGATAATACATAAGCCATGAAGAAAATACTTGTTATTGCTTTGTTTGTTGCTTTTGCAGGAGGCTGCACCCAGAAAAAGGTTGTTGAAGCTAAATATGATAACGGCAACCCACGGGTTGTAAAATATTACCAGAAAAAGTCAGGCGGGCTGGTGCTCAAAAAGGAAATAATATATTACGAGAACCAAAAGAAAAAAATGGAAGGCGAATACAAGGACGAACGCCGTAATGGGCCATGGAAAGCGTGGTACGAAAATGGTAACATCTGGAGCGAAGGCGAATACAAGGATGGCAAACGCGAAGGTTTAGGTATCGCTTACCACGAAAATGGGCAGAAATACATTGAAGGTATGTATCGCGACGATTTACGAGTGGGTATGTGGCGTTTTTACGATACTTCCGGTGTGCAGGTTAAAGAAGTGGATTTTGATCTCGTTCCGAAGATCTCAGAAAGAGATACGATTAAATAAACTCTATAAGAGTTTCAGAGTTTCAGTCCCGATAGCAATCGGGATCAGAGTTACATGGTTCTTTTAACAAGGCATTCGGTCTCTGCTTGCTTCACTATTTGAGCCCGAACTTTACAAATACCGGCAGGTGGTCGCTGTAGCCGCCGAAATACTTATCACTGCTCATAGTGCGGTTTGGTCTGGCTTCACCTGCTTTATTTGTAAAGAGGAGATAATCGGCTTTATAAATACCGGCATCGCCGGACGATGTGTGTAAGCCTTTTTTACTGCTTAGCATATTCCCTGAAACAATAATCTGGTCGAATAAATCCCAGTCTTTATAGAAAAGGCTTCCTTCACCTTTAATAAGGTAAGGATATAGCAAACTGTAAAGGCTGATGCTACTGATTACCCCTTCAGGGTTTTGTGCGTTGAGGCCCTTGGTAATACTTGCATTCGATGGCTCATCGTTAAAGTCACCCAGAATGAGAATGTTAGCCGATTTATCAGCTTTTTGGATTTCATCGATTTTTGCTCTCAGAACACTTGCGGCAATTAACCGTCTGGGTTCCGATTGTTCGGTCCCTTCACGCCTCGATGGCCAGTGGTTAATGAAAACATGAAGCACATCACCCGATTTTGCTTTCCCTTTTACATAAAGTATATCGCGTGTGCGGTCGTTATCGGGCAGTTCAACATGAACGGGCTCAGAGAAAATTATTGTGAATGTTGCCGGGTTATAGAGCATGGCTACATCAATTCCGCGTTCGTCGGGGCTATCGTAATGCACTATTCCGTATTTGGTCTTGCTAAGTAAGGCCGATGCAGTGAGCATTTCGAGTACCTGCTGGTTTTCTATTTCGGCAAAGCCAACGATGTCGGGCATAGCAGGAGCTGAAATTCCGGCTATTACCTGTCCTATATGGTTTATTTTGGTTTCCAGGCGATCCTGCGTCCAGGGCACTTTTCCGGCAGGAGTAAATTCGTCATCATCAGTTTTGGGATCATTCTGTGTATCATACAGATTTTCCACGTTGTAAAACATAGCTATAAAGGGAGCCTTTGGTGCCTGGGAATTGGTTTTTGCCTTTTGAGCGAAGCCGGCCGCACTTAGCAGCAGGACCGAGACGAGGATGAGATTCTGTATTTTCATGTGCAAATGTAGCGTTTAAATTGATGTTGATTAAAGTATCAGATTTAGGTATTTCAGGGTTAAGCTTCTGCGAATTACCCCGATTTAAATTAAAATTCTTTTTTCCGGGTATCACAGTATATTCTCTGCCCCTATGATAATATAACAGGTAAGCAGGTATAAAGTTGAATCCGGTTTAGTTTAGTTTGGTGATTGGAGGAATAATAAAAAAGCCGGTCTCTTCCGAAACCGGCTCTCCTTATATGTTAGCTGATATTAGTCGGCAACAATAACCAGGTATTTACTTCTGCTCCAGAAATCGGCGTAGTTAAGGATAACAAGTTTGTCAACTGATTTCTTATCAGCACCTTCAAATTTGTATGAGCCTGAAGGATGGTTCGAAAGCAGTGTAGCTTTTTTCTTGAAAATAGGCACTTCGGTAAAGGTAGTTATGTCAATCTTAGTGAAATAGGTTTTGTCAAAGTCTTTTGTAACCTCTTTGGAACGACCCAGGCCGATAAATCCGCCTGATTTGTCTATAACCTTCTTTTCTTTAAGCTCTTTGGTTGTTCCGATTACGTAGTATGCGGTGTTAAGTTCAGCAGTTTTTGCTTCAATAGCTGCTTGTTTTGCTTTATTCTGTTCGCTCAGGTCTTCAACATTTGTAGTAAGATTATTAACCTGGTTGCCGAGATCCTGAACTTTAATGTTCATTTTTCCCAGTTGATCCTTAAGTTCAGATATTTCAGCATCTTTAGCTTCGATACTTTTGGTCAGATTGTCGATCATTTTTTCGAGTTCGGCAATTTTAATGTTTGCACCTGCGAGCCCTGATTCTGATTTTTTAAGCTTGGCTTTCAATGAGGTTACGAGTTCACGGTTCTTCTGGAGCATCAGGTATATTGCGTTGATGTCGCCTGTGATTTGCTCGCGTGCACTGGTCTGCACTTCCGTACCGCCTTTGGTGTTCTGGCTGATAATGTTCTCTTTCAGTTTAATGGAATCAAGATTCGACTGGATGTCGTTGAAAGCCCGCACAAACTCCATTACA
>CAISRK010000330.1 GCA_903887815.1 uncultured Bacteroidales bacterium
AACAGCATGCTCAAGCGCATTTACTGAACAGTCGGAGAAATCGATTGCAGCAATAATATTGGCCATTTGCTAAGGATATTAAGTATTTATAAGGCTTTATGGATTGCTAAGATAATGAAATGTATGTGTAAAAACAAGTCATTTTTAAATGCTTTGTAAAAAAAACGAAATTTCGGCCGGAAAAGTATATATCATGTGCATTTTTTCATCTGAAAATCAACAAATTTTGCAGCGTGAACCCAGCAAGGCTGTAACCCGGGAAAACGAAATTTTTGAAAATTTATTTGATACGGAAATGCGATGGTTATAGAATTATCTCATCCTTTACAGCAAAGGAATTCGGATAATCGACAGCTATTTTTTTCTGAAATCCCACTGCCTCAATCAGGGTGCGGAAATTTCCTACACGAACACGATAGTAAGGTTCTTTATACGTAAGGTAGGATTTCACTCCAGGGTAGGTAACTTCGAAATCGCCTTTAATACTGGCTGCTTTATTTTTGGAATTACTTCCCGAATCGAAAAATATCTGAACCCGGTACCCCTCGACAGCTGGATTATTTAAGCTCATTTTTCGGTATATTTCCGACATCTGCTCTATTTTTCCGTCTTGTACAACCTCCACTTCTCCCGATGCAGGTGCAAGAACCTGTGCCTTTAAATTTCCTGAAACGAAAATCAGGGCAACGAATGCAACGAAAATAAATCTGAACATTACGGCAGTGCTGTTACAGTGAAAAATTATTCCTGGGATGTATACTTAACACCGGAACCGGCGAGTAGTTCACCAACTGCTGGGCAAAAGGGCCTAAAAGAACAGAGCTGGATTGATCCTGAACATCTGTCATTATCGCAATAAGGTCGGCATCTACCATCCGTGCATGTTCGATAATATCTGCAGCGGTATTTTCGCTATTAATGCTGTCGACAATATAGTTTACATCTTTTTCTTCAAGATAGGTTTTCACCTTTGAAAGGTTACTGTCAACAACCCTTTGCAGCGATTTGAGTCCTCCTGTATTAAGTGCAAGCAGGTTGATATCGGCACCGGTTGCTTTTGCCAGGTTGGCAGTAAATTCAACTTTATGGAGAGTTTGCGGCGTATGGTAAACCGGGAACAGGATTTTACGGAAACCTCTTTTGATTTCGTAATTGTATTTTACCGTAACCACCGGGCTCGTTGAACTTGAAACGATGCGGAAGGCATTGGTGCCAATCCAGTATTCCTCGAAACCAGAAGAACCATGGGCGCCGACAATCAGCAAGCAACAATCATTCTGTTTAACAAAGTTCGAGAGCTCGGTATACACACGCCCTTTTCGGACCTTAGCAGTAAGTTTGCCCGGATTTAGTTTTCCTTTATATTGCTCAAGTAATTCCTCTAGGTTTCGTTTGGCCTCGCCCCGGATTTCCTTTACCTCCTTGGCCATAGCTACTTCGTCCCCTGTAATGCTTTCGACCCATACCATTATAACATTAGCATGCGTAAGGTTTGCAAGTTCAATAGCATAGTCAAGTGCATGTATCGAACCTTTCGAAAAATCAACAGCAACAACTATGTCTCTCATGGCTAAATTGATATTAAAATTCTCCGCTAATGTATAAATAATAATCGTAGTAAGCGTATATCGCTAAGCTATATTTACTACAAAAATACGATTAAAGGTTGCAGTAAGGGGTTTGAAGGTCCAAATAATTTAGATAGCATCACTTCGGTTCCTTTTTTATAACTTTGCTGAGTACATCCTAAAACACTTTATGACGTTGAATAAAAACCTTGATGCGGCTCCCGAGCATCTGTCATCCGCTGAGCGTGAGATTGAACAGGTACTTCGCCCGCTCGATTTCGGGAGTTTTGCAGGCCAGCCCGGCATTGTTGAAAACCTCAGGGTTTTTGTTGCCGCAGCTTCGCGTCGGGGTGAAGCACTCGACCACGTTTTGTTGCATGGCCCTCCCGGGCTGGGGAAAACCACTCTTTCGAATATTATCGCCAACGAAATGGGGGTGAATATACGGGTTACATCCGGCCCTGTACTCGATAAACCCGGCGATCTTGCCGGCCTGCTTACAAACCTCGAAACCAACGATGTATTGTTTATTGATGAAATTCATCGCCTGAGCCCGGTTGTGGAAGAATACCTGTACTCGGCCATGGAAGATTTCAAGATCGATATCATGATCGAATCAGGACCAAATGCCCGTAGCGTGCAGATAACCCTCAATCCGTTTACCCTTATAGGCGCAACCACACGTTCAGGATTATTAACGGCGCCTCTCCGCTCCCGCTTTGGAATCAACTCGCGACTGTCATATTACGATGCCGAAACGCTAAAGAAAATTATTATCCGCTCGGCGGGGATATTGAAAGTTCCCATCCACGACGATGCCGCCATTGAAATCTCACGCCGCAGCCGCGGCACCCCGCGAATTGCCAACCTGCTTCTGAGGCGTTTACGCGACTTTGCACAGATAAAAGGCAACGGGACAATTGATCTTGCCATTGCCCAATATGCTCTGGCAGCCCTGCAGGTTGATAAAAACGGCCTTGATGAAATGGACAACCGTATCCTTAGCACTATTATCCAGAAATTCAAAGGAGGCCCTGTCGGGCTCACTACTATAGCCACTGCCTGCGGCGAAGATGCGGGAACTATTGAAGAAGTTTATGAGCCTTTCCTTATACAGGAAGGGTATATGATGCGTACACCGCGCGGACGCGAGGTTACCGAGAAGGCTTACAACCACCTTGGGCGGTTTAAAGGACCTGATGCCGGCAAGCTTTTTTAACAGGGGCGCCAAATTGGACCGCTAAGTGGAAGCAGGCTATAAAGTGATTGGGGAAATGGCTAAAACCTTTCTTGATCAGTTCGTGTTTTCTGTTTTTTCCCCTGTCAATTTTTACAAACACCACTTCTACGATCCGAGTTATGAGCCAGGAAGAGCAACTAACAGCATTTATAAAAAATGAAGCTGCTATGCTGGGATTTGCCGCGTGCGGTATTGCACCGGCGCATAGGCTCGACAAAGACAAGGCTCACCTGGATAACTGGCTGCAGAAAGACTACCAGGCCGGGATGGACTATATGCAGAAACACCGCGATTTGCGCGCTAATCCAGATTTGCTTGTTGAGAATGCGAAATCAGTTATTGTATTCCTGTACAATTACTGTCCATCGGAAATGATGGATCCTGGTTCCCAATACTTAATTTCGTCCTATGCCTATGGCGGCGATTATCATGATGTAATCCGCAAAAAACTTAATATCCTCACGGCTAAACTTAAAGAAAAGCTTCCCGGAATTTCGTTACGAGGATTTGTCGATTCGGCTCCCGTGCTCGAACGGGCCTGGGCTACGCGTGCCGGCTTGGGCTGGATAGGCAAAAACAGCATGCTGATCAGCAAACGAAATGGATCTTACTTCTTTATCAGTGAGCTGATTACAGATATTGAACTTGAATACGACCAGCCTATGGGTGGTAATTACTGCGGCGATTGTACCTGCTGCATCGATGCCTGCCCTACCGCTGCCATTACTGACCTGTATACGGTTGATGCCAACAAATGCATTTCGTATCTTACCATTGAAAATAAAGGCGAAATCCCGGATAGCTTTAAAGGAAAATATGAGAAATGGATCTTTGGCTGCGATATCTGCCAGCAGGTATGCCCGTGGAACCGTTTTTCGACACCTCATACTGAGCCCGCTTTTAAACCGCTCCCTGGTTTGTTCGGATTCAGCAAAGCAGAATGGGAAAACATGGATAATGTACAGTATAACAGTGCCTTTAAAAAATCACCCATAAAAAGAGCTAAATTTGCCGGTCTGAAACGGAATATCGAGTTTTTAAAAGGATCAGAGTAATTTGCGTTGTTACTGGATTTCGGATTCTGTTTTTAAAAATAAGTACTTAATTTACACAATACTTTTTACCTTCCTTATGCTGCCACATGAAAAACCATTTAAAGTCGACATACGCTCCGAAATAGGTGAATTAGAAGGCGTTATAATACATACCCCCGGCCCGGAGGTCGAAAACATGACCCCCGACAGTTCACAGAAAGCGCTCTACAGCGATATTCTGAACCTTTCGGTTGCTTTGAAAGAATTTAACCAGTTTAAAGGATTCCTTTCGAAAGTTACCAGGACTTTCCAGGTGAAGGACCTGCTTACAACCGTTATGCAGAACCCCGAACACAGGGCCGAACTGCTGCATACCATTGCCACCAAAGAGCGACTGAATGAATATACTGTCGCTGAGCTGATGGATATCAGGCACGATAAGCTTTCGACTATGCTCATCGAAGGCGTGGAAATGCGGAAGGATAATCTTACCCGTTTCCTGTCGAAAGACCGTTATTCGATTGAGCCGCTGCATAATTTTTTCTTTACGCGTGATGCTTCGGTAGCATTGCTCGACAAGGTACTGATCAGTCGCATGGCCAGCCGCATCCGCGATCGCGAAACCCTTATTATGGATGCTATTTTCCGCAACCATCCGGTGTTTGGCGTTAAAACCATACACCCGGAACAAAGCCGGCATTTCTGCAAGGAATTCAGTTTCGAAGGCGGCGATTTCCTGGTTGCCCGCGAAGATATTGTATTGATAGGAACCGGCGCACGCACAACTTCGCAGGGCATCGACTTCATTATTGAATATTATAAAAAGAAGAAAGTACAGCGGCACATTATCGTTCAGGAACTTCCTTACACGCCTGAATCGTTTATCCACCTTGATATGGTGTTTACCTTCCTCGACCGCGACCAATGCATGGTTTACGAACCGCTTATCCTCCATCCTACCCGCTGTCTCACCATCCATATTAATATCGATAACGGCAAGGTAAAATCGATACGCGAAGTGGCTAACATTCCTGCCATTCTTAAAGAACTTGGAATGGAAATGGAAACCCTGTATTGCGGCGGCCGTCGCGACAGCATGATACAGGAACGCGAACAATGGCACAGCGGGGCCAATTTTTTAGCTTTGGCTCCCGGCAAGGTGATAGGTTATGGACGAAATGTAAATACGATCGAAGAACTCAACCGCCACGGGTACGAAGTAATTAAAGCCAGCGATGTAAACCAAGATAAAGTAAACATAAAAAACTATAACAAGTATGTTGTAACTATCGATGGATCAGAGCTTTCGCGGGGCGGTGGCGGTTGCCGCTGTATGAGTATGCCGGTTCGCAGAAAAGCTGTGGAGTGGTAGTTTGGGACAAGGGGATAAGGAGACAAGGGGATAAGGAGACCCCGTTTACAGTGAGAAAGCGGGAAGTGAAATGCGAATTCCCAGTTACTGTTTTTCGCCCCATTTATAACTTTTGATTTCGAGCCCGGCCAGCGATAAAGCACGGTTGGTCACTGTTGATGCAAGTTCTTCCATCGTTTTCGGGTGGCTGTAAAACGAAGGGGTTGCAGGGCAAATAATGCCACCGGCTTCGGTTACGGTTTTCATATTATTGATATGGATCAGGCTCAGCGGGGTTTCGCGGGCAACCAGTATCAGTTTACGGCGTTCCTTCAGCATTACATCCGCTGCACGGGTCATCAGGTCGTTCGATACTCCCGATGCAATACGGCCAAGCGTACCCATACTGCAAGGCACAATAATCATGGCATCGTAACCTGAGGAACCGGAAGCTGCCGGTGAATAAAAATCGTCTTTTTTATAAAAAGTAAAAGGAAGTTTTTCGTAATCCGAATTGCCAAGTTCAAATTGCCAGACTCCCTTAGCCGTATCCGAAAACAGGATTGCCACATCTTCGACCTGGCCAGGCAATTGCATAAGGCTGTCGAAAAGCACTTTGGCATATACAGCCCCGCTTGCACCAGTTACACCAATTATTATTTTAAGTTTGTCGTTTTTCATTTTGGAGTTTACTTGCCAGAACACTTGTTTTGGGCTGGATGCGGGATGACCGAAGTCGGAAGAAATGGTGATTTGCTAAAAATTTAAGTCTTTTATCCCGGGTACTGGAATCCGGAATCCGGATTATGCCCTTCGATCAGTCGCATTTACAATGTGTAACTCAGGTAAAACAAGATACAGTCGTTAAATTGTCCTGAATCGAATATGCGGTATACTGCCCCGTTAATTTTATCGGCCCTTATACTCAGCAAGGAATTGCTGGTACGAAAACCAACATTGATATTATATGTAAGCGGGTACCGTACACCCGCCATGAGCGATGGGTTCAGCAGGCAGAATTTCCCATAGGATACTTCGTCGTAGTTCAGCTCTTCGTGGCTATGGAGCAGCACCGAGAAGGATGGCCCGATTTCGAGGGTGAACTTGTTTTTCATGTGGTATTCATAAAGGAAAGGCATTTCGATATATCCCAGCCGGATGAGGTAAAAATCGAAGTCCTGCTTTTTCTCGTCAGGGTTGTGCCGGCTGCCTTTCTGAAAGTAACTTAACTCGGTAAAAACGGATGACTGCTCGTTTAAATCGAGGCTTATCCACAGAGAGGCGTATGCTCCCGGTTTGTGAAAACCGCTGTAGGTGTCGCCGGCCACCTGGCTCCCGACCAGGCCTGCTGCTACTCCTCCTTTAAAAGGCTGGGCCATAGCAGCTGACAGAAGTATAAAAAACAGGAGAACAGAGAGGTAAATTTGCTTCATAAGCAGGATCAACGTTTTAGTATTGTTTTGTTTAAATATTGAATAAAAGTAATGCAAATTTACGAAAGACGAATGATGGTTTAGGAATTCCACCCTATTCGCCCGATTTGGGTGTTCCGGCACTATCGTCCACTTCACCAAACCAAACATCGGCATATTCACCGTAAATTCCAATCCCAATGGCTTTCCATTCCACATTTTTCCAGGTATTCCTGTTCGTAATCACATCGTTATGTCCCTGGCTGCCCTTCCATCCATCCAGTATATCTTTTGCCTGTTTAACAGGGTCCGGATCCTGGTAGGTCGACCAGAAAGATATTTCGAAACCATCACCCGTATAATTGGTTAATTCGCGCGGTTTATCCCACATGCATTTTCCCTGCTTATGATCGGGTGTGTAGCAGCACGACGACCATGTTGTATTTTGCGACCAGCTATGCATATTGCAACTGGTTCCCTGTTTGAAATTGGCTTCCTGGTCCCGGGCATGCGTGCGTGCCACATAACAGAGGGAGGTTGATAGCTTAACCGTAGGAAGGCCTTTTTCTTTCCGGTACGCATTTATAAGTTTGTATAATTCAATCTCCGGTTTTGTGAGACTGAATTCGGGAACTATCTTCACAGGAGGGTTTTGTTGTGAAAACGTTTTGCCGGAAATTAGCGATATTATAAGGCAAACTGCAATTAATCGGATCATACCTTGCGTTTACCCATAATAACTCATTACACTTCAAATAATTGTTTATTTACCCGGTTTGATTTCTTTCCCGGCCTTGCCGTACCGTTTTTCTTTGGTTTTTTCGCCATTCACGAATTCCGTTTTCACCATCAGTTTGCCGTTCTCGTCCCAATAGAGCCAGGTACCGTCCTTGATTTTATTTACATATTGCCCTGATGCGGAGAGTTTCCCATTGGCATAATATGATTTCCATGCCCCGTCGGGTTCGCCGCCGGCAAAATTTTCTTCTTTAATTTTATATCCGTCCACATCGAAATAAACCCAAAATCCGTTTCGCTTCCCATCGAGCCAGGAGCCTGATTCCTTGAGCTGCCCGCTATCGTACCATTCTTTCCAGAGCGCATCTTTAACCCCTTTCTTATATACACCCGTCATCCGTGGCTTCCCGTTCGGGTACCAAACATTATAGGTGCTATCAGCATTTCCACCGGAATAATAGCTAATATATTGTGGTTTGCCGTTTTCGAAACATCCTTTCCATTGTCCCTGCATCCTGCCATTTTCATATGCGCCGGAGTCTTTCAACTGCCCATTGGCAAACCAGCCCATCCAAACACCGGTTTCTTTGTTATCTGAATACACTCCTTTATGATGAATGGTACCATCCATGTACCAGAATACCCAAAGTCCCGTTTTTTCGTCATTTACGTATGAACCTTCTTTCCATTTCTGGCCGTTTTCGTAGAAATACAACCATTTCCCTTCCATTTTCCCGTTTTCAAATTTGCCAGTGCTTCCGGGTATTCCGCCGGGGTGATAAAACATCCAGGTACTGTCGCGCAAGTCATCGGAAATATGTCCTTTTTCCTCGGGAGTGCCGTCCGAACGCCACGATGTTACTGAACTGTTTAGTTTTCCGTTTATGAAATAGCCTTCGAATTGTTTTTTCCCGTTGGGATGCCATGCCGTATAGCGTCCTTCTTTAACACCGTTAATATAATTACCTTCGGCCACTTTCAATCCTTTAAGATCGAATTCGTACCATATGCCTTCTCGCTGGCCTTTCACCATAGTACCTTCGGCTTTTTTGGCCCCGTTCGAATACTTTTCGATTGTTATCTGGGCCTGGGCCACAAAGGAAATACATGTCAGGAATAGAAGGAGGAAGATTTTCATAGTCGCGGAAGGAAGAAGAAAAAGTATTTCAAAAATTAAAGTTTAAAAATCCGAATTCAGAAAGGAATGGTCATACCGAATCCGGAATCGCAAATTACAAACGGGAATTCACGCCCGCTTATTGCATCACTCTACCCTTAGTGCCTGCGCTCAGTTGTAAAAACAACCAGTTGTTCGAGCGAGGAGCGCGAATCGCTTTCCGGCATAGTATTGAGCAGGTCGAAGGCTTTCTTCTGGTATTCGTGCATTTTGGCAGTTGCATACGCAATTCCGCCGCTGTTGTTTACTTTAGTGATGAGTTCTGCAACTTTTTCGGGCTCATTGTTATGGTTGCGCACAATGTTCATGGCGAGGCGCTTTTCGATCCAGCTCATATTGTTAAGCATATGGATCAGCGGCAGGGTCATTTTCTTTTCTTTAATATCTGTACCGTTGGGCTTCCCGGTTGCAAGGTTTTTTTCATAATCGAACAGGTCGTCCTTGATCTGGAAAGCAATACCCACGTATTCGCCAAACAGGCGCATTTTTTCGATAGTTGCAGTGTCGGCACCAACGGAAGCAGCTCCTGCTGCACAGCAGGAAGCAATAAGTGAGGCGGTTTTCTTACGGATAATCTCGAAATAAATTGGTTCTTCAATGTCCAGTTTCCGGGCTTTCTCGATCTGCAGGAGTTCGCCTTCGCTCATTTCGCGGGTAGCATTGGAAACGATTTTCAGAAGGTGGTATTCTTCATTTTCGAGCGAAAGCAGCAGCCCGCGCGACAAAAGATAATCGCCCACAAGGACGGCAATTTTATTTTTCCATAAGGCATTCAGTGAGAAAAAGCCGCGGCGTTCATTCGAATCGTCGACAACATCGTCGTGAATAAGTGTGGCTGTATGCAGCAACTCTATAAGGGAAGCAGCGTGATGCGTGCTTTGGTTTACTTCGCCGCATACCTTTGCCGAAAGAAACACGAACATAGGCCGCATCTGCTTGCCTTTGCGTTTGATGATATATCGTGTAATCGTATTCAGCAGCGGCACAGGGCTTTTCATCGAGTCGCGGAAATGTTTCTCAAACTCTTCGATATAGGAAGCTATGGGAGTTTTTATCTGGTCGATAGTAAGCATTCGGGGAATACGTATTTTGAAATTGAGTACTCAAAAGTAGTATTAAAATCGGAATATTTAGTATTTACAATAGCATTTACTATAAGATACCAAGGGTAAATGAGTTTTAAAAATGAAGTTCCGGGTTGTCACCACAGCCTTGATTGCTATTTCAAGGCTACTTTCGTCTTTTGCCCTTTCGCATTTGGCTTTTCCCCTCAATAAAGCTATACCTTTGCAGCAAATAATCTAATTCTGTTATCAATGTCGGGTATCTTATTTGATGAAATTGTATTTGGGCCTGTAAAAAGCCGCCGTTTCGGGGTTTCGCTGGGGATAAATCTCCTGCCCCTGCATGGCAAAATGTGCTCGTTTAACTGCATATACTGCGAATGCGGGCTGAATGAAGAAAGCAAAACCAAAAAGCCCAGGTTGTTTTCAGCATCCGAAATTAATGCTTCGCTGCAAAGCCGCTTCGAAGCCTTGAAATCGGGGGGCCTTGATCCTGACACTATTACTTTTGCCGGTAACGGCGAACCTACCCTGCATCCTGAATTTGAAACCATAGTTGAAAACACAATACGGCTTCGCGATACGTTTTTCCCAAAAGCGCTTATCACTGTACTTTCGAATGCTACACGCCTCGACCGCGATAATGTGAAACGTGCATTGCTGCGTATCGACAATAATGTATTAAAACTTGACGCAGGCACCAACGGCACGTTCCAGGCTATTAACCGCCCGACGCACCCGGTTACGCTGGAGAAAATTGTCGGGGAATTGGTAAAATTCGACGGGGACCTGGTTATACAAACCATGCTTATCCGCGGCGATGTAGATGGAAATACTGTAGATAATACTACGGACGAAGAACTTACGTTATACCTGGGTCACCTTGAAGCCATAAAACCTAAAATGGTTATGTTGTACCCTATCGACAGGCAAACGCCTTACCGTACGCTTGAAAAAGTGCCCGAAGCGGAATTTAGGGCCCTGGCGGAGCGGATAAAATTGTTGGGAATTAAAGCGGAAGTGTTTTTTTAGACATGGAGAATAGAAAACAATAAATGGTAAAAGTTTATGATAACTGAAAACATGGCCCTGGTAACTACCTTTTGAAACCTTGAACACCAAAGGCTTTGAACTTTTCAAATCTGAAACCCAAACCCTAACCCGCTATGTTAGAGTATGAACCAAAAATACTGATAGCTTTCGCCGAAACCCTGGGAGGGAACCAGGAGATTTTCGACTGGCTTATAAAAAACGGTTACCCGGAACTTGGTGCATTAAGCATGTGTTTGCGAGGCAGCGAAGAAGCATTTCACTGGCTGATGAAAAACGGTTATCCCCATTACGGCGCCCTCGACCGTGCCATCGACGGGGATCTGAAAGCCTATATCTGGCTGCAGAAAAACGATTTTCATATTCTGGCTGTGCTTGCTGATGCCTGCCATGCCAAACCCGAAGCCATTGAGTACTTCAACCGTAACGAACTTCCCATTTTCCTGCTGATCGCGCGCAAATTTATTACCTTCCGCGATAACCAGACATTCGATTACCACAAAAAACAGTTCTAACTACTTGTCTTCAAACAAAAAAGCCACAGTAGATTTAACTGTGGCCCTCTTTTCCTGGTGAAACTGTAAGTGGATTTTTACCCGCACTTGCTGTACCCGCAGACGGTACAACTCATGCATCCTTCCTTATAAATGATCGAATTTTTCTCTTTGCACTGCGGGCAGCTGTGGCCGGTTTGGGTTCCATCGGGGATGAACTTTTTAAGTCCGCGTACCACACCGTTTTTCCATGTTGTAATGCTGTCGTTATCGAAACTGAGGTGATCGATCAGTTCAACAACATATGGCAGCGGCATGCCATGCCGTAAAATTCCGGATATCAGTTTTGCATAATTCCAGTAATCTTTTTTGAACGAACGCGACAGTCCGCGGTGTGTAACCCGGTAACCATAGCTATCTTCGTATTCGAAATCGTAGCGGGCTGCTTTATTCTCGTCTTCTTTATGCCGCAGCACCCAGCCTTTTTTAACGTAATCGGGGATGTAGAAATCAGAGCTTTTACCTGTAAAGATCTCGTAGGGCTTGTTATTGAGCAAACCAACAAAAGCGATCCATTTCTCGTCCTCGTTCATAAAGCGTACAACTTCTACTTCAAGTTCCCTTGGCCTGGGCGGCGCTTTGGTTTCCTGGAATTCGCTGATTTCGTCTTTTTTGTTATCGTTGCTTACCAAAACTCCCGACCGTGATCCGTCGCGGTAGATGGTCATTCCTTTGCAACCGCTTTCCCATGCGGTAAGGTAAACATCGCTTACAAGTTCCTCGGTAGCATCGGCCGGAAGGTTCACGGTGACGCTGATGGAATGGTCGACCCATTTCTGGATGGCTCCCTGCATCTGGACTTTGGCAACCCAGTCGATATCGTTGCTGGTAGCTTTGTAATAAGGCGATTGTTCGATAATAGGTTTTAACATTTCGTCAGTCATCGACATGGCGTTCCGGGTATCATACCCGTTTATTTTCATCCACTCGAGGAATTTGGGATGGAAAACGTTGAATTCTTCCCATGAATCACCTACTTCGTCAACAAACGTTACGTTTACATTTTTATCATTGGGGTTTACTTTGCGCCTGCGCTTGTAGCTGACCATAAACACCGGCTCAATTCCCGAAGCCGTTTGCGTACAGATGCTGACGCTTCCGGTAGGTGCTATGGTGAGCATACTGATGTTGCGCCGGCCGTATTTTTCCATTTTAGCATACACTTCGGGAGCAGCTTCACGGATGCGATTCATCAGCGGGTTTTTGCGTTCGCGTTCGATGTCGAAAACAGGAAAGGCACCGCGCTCAGCAGCCAGGTCGGCTGAAGCTCCGTATACTTCAATAGCGAGTGTTTTGTGAATATCAACACTGAATGTTGTAGCATCGTCGGTACCATAGCGCAGGTTAAGAGCAGCAAGCATATCACCTTCGGCGGTTATGCCTATACCTGTACGACGGCCCTGTAATGTTTTTTCGCGTATTTTTTCCCACAAAATGCGTTCGGTACGTTTGGTTTCTACGTCCTCGGGATCGGAATTTATTTTAGCGAGAATACCGTCGATTTTCTCCATCTCAAGGTCGATAATATCGTCCATGATGCGGAGTGCGTAACGCGAATGCGCTATAAACAGCTTCCTGTTGAACGAAGCCTGAGGGGTAAACGGGTTCTCAACGTAGTTGTAAAGGTTGATTGCAATAAGGCGGCAACTGTCGTAAGCACAAAGAGGTATTTCACCGCAAGGGTTGGTCGAAAGTGTTTTAAATCCAAGATCGGCATAGCAATCGGGAACCGATTCGCGTATGATTGTATCCCAGAAAAGGATTCCAGGCTCGGCCGATTGCCAGGCATTGTGGATGATTTTATTCCAGAGTGTTCGGGCACTTATTTCCTGGATTTTCGTGGGATGAGCCGAATCGATCGGGTATTGCTGCGAATAGTTGCTGTTGCTTTTAACCGAACGCATAAAATCATCGTCGATCCTTACCGAAACATTGGCGCCGGTAACTTTGCCCCTGTTCCATTTTGGCATCGATAAAGTTTTCGCTGTCGGGGTGCTTGATGGATATGGAAAGCATAAGAGCTCCGCGGCGGCCGTCCTGTGCCACTTCGCGTGTTGAATTGCTGAAGCGCTCCATAAACGGAACAATACCGGTCGAAGTAAGTGCACTGTTAAGCACCCTGCTGCCCGAAGGCCTGATGTGCGAAAGATCATGCCCTACACCTCCGCGGCGCTTCATTAACTGCACCTGTTCCTGGTCGACTTTCATGATTCCCCCATAGGAATCCTGGTTGTTGTCGCTTCCAATAACAAAGCAATTTGAGAGGGAGGATATCTGGAAGTTATTCCCGATGCCGGCCATGGGGCTCCCCTGCGGGACGATATATCGGAAATTGCGGAAGAGTTCGAAAAGTTCGGCTTCGGCAAGTGGATTCGGGTATTTGCTTTCGATGCGGGCTACTTCGGAAGCCAGCCGGTGATGCATATCATCGGGAGTACGTTCGTAGATATTCCCATCGCTGTCCTTTAAGGCATATTTATTCATCCACACACCGGCTGCAAGCGTATCACCCTGAAAATATTCAGTAGCAGACAGTAAAACTTCTTCGGGAGTATAGGAGATAAGATTAACTTGTTTCTCCGGATTCGGTTGATTCATTGGAGTTATTTCTGGTTGTGGAACGGAAACAGGTTCTGTCTCGGGCACTGACTCACCGCCCTGCGGCTGAGTCATCGCGGGTCGTTGGCGCTGCTCAAGTACTTTACCATAGAAATCATTTTTTGCACTTTCCTCTACAAAGGAATCCAATTGTGAAAAAAGATTAGCATCCATATTGCGCTACGTTCACTGTTTATAATAATAAGAATATCCTGAAAGCCAATAGTAATACTAAATTTTAGTGGTGAAAATCAGGAATTACAAATTTACATTAAGCAGATCGTATAATTCAAATTCAGTTATTAACAAAAAACGAACAGTAACATGCTATGCGACTGTATATCATACTATTATACCCTTGATAAGTAGCGAAACCCCTATAAACAGTGACTTACAGAATGCCCGCAAATAAAGGGATGTAAGAATATGAAAATTAATAGCTAAAAACAAGATAAATAGGGGTAATATTTCCGGTCATACAATTTGCCAAATAATTGCGTATCAATCAAGTAAAATGCCTTATAAAAATTCGTTTTCGTTTTCTTCCCTCCAGATAAGCTTTTTACCAAATCCAAGCCGGTTGTGAGTCATTTTTATAAAATCGGGTTTTATACCCCAAAGCACCAATTTTTTAAAATTAGCGATCGGAAATTTCCTGAGGTAAGCAGAATTTGCCCGTTCATACATTTCTCCCTCGAGCAATACCGACAAACCTGTAAACTGAACCCCCTGGATTTTCCCGATCATTGATGTTTCCAATGCAACTGCTCCCGCAACATGGGGTTGTGCCAACATCTCGGAGGCATGGCGGGTTTCGAAATCGGTTGTGAAAACAAACATCCGGAGTTCGTCGATATACACATAAAAGCAGGTGCTGGTATATGGGATATTGTTGACCGAAGTAGCCAGTGTAAATATATGATGCTTATGTATAAAATCGGTAATCAGTTTCTTCGGAGGTCCTGCCATACTTTAAACTTGTAAAAAAGAATGAGTAATAAAAAATCAGCTTTTCAAGAGCATGCGGAGCGCAATAGCCATTAATGAAACTGCAAAAATCTTTTTTACCAGAGCGACCGGGATGTTTATGGCGATTTTTGAGCCGAAATACCCTCCGACAGTAAAAGCGATAGCAATGATAATAGCATATTTGAGGTTGATTTGCCCGGCTTTGTAGTAATTCATAACGGCAAGTATGCCCACCGGAGGTAACATAACCGCAAGGCTGGTACCCTGGGCAGCTAATTGGTTCACACCCAGGAAGTAGATCATAGCCGGTATCATGATTACACCTCCGCCTAGTCCTACCATGCCGCCGAATATTCCGGCTGCCAGCCCTATTAACGCTAATACAATAAATTCCTGGATGCTCATAATCAAGTGATTTTGAAGTGAAAATGCAGTTTTGTTTCTTAACACCAACTCTTTGGTCCTGGCTTTAACAGCAAATCTGTTCTGAAGATTAAAAGTCGAGGCTTAGTGAAAGATAAAAAATCCGGGGCTGAATTACCTGGTCTTCGACTCCCCAGGCCCAATCAGCACGAAGGAAATATCCGAACAATGTACTTCGCAGGCCGAAACCATAGCCGGCAATGAGCGGGTCTTTCTGAACCTGAACGGTTACTTCAAGCGGCGGACTGCTGATATGGCGCGTGTAGTATGTGTTATCCTCAGTTAGCGGGTTGAGTCCCTGCCAGGCTGATCCAATATCGGTAAATCCTACAATCTGGAAGTTATTCAGGAATTCGGAACGCAAGGGTTTGTTGAGGAAATACCTAAATACCGGGAACCGGAGTTCCGAACTGAAAAGCGCAAAGGTATTGCCACTGCGGACATTTTGCTGGAACCCGCGCATGCTGGTAGCCAGGGTTTGGAAAGCATAATTTTGGGTATAATCGATCTGGTACTCGGAATTAAATTCGGGCATCAGCCAGTTGTCAACGCCTCCCATGTAATAAAGAAGTTTGTTTTTACCAAAAGAAGTGCCCCCTGCTATACGGTTTGCCCAGATAAATGAGCGATGGATACGGGTATAATTCCTTACATCGAAGCCAACAGTGATCATGTTAACCGATGATTTATGGATAAGTTGGTAGTATTCGCTGAAAACTTTATACCTCAGTCCCAGCATAAGGTTTGTGCCGATTTCGCGTGTATTGTCGTAGATCAGTTCCCCTTTTGCAATAGCCCATGCATTGCCATCAAAGGTCATACTCGCCGAGGGATAATCAAACGCAAGCACATAAGGCTTGTCGTACTGTAGGGTTGCTGTCCCTTTTAATGCAAATACTTCGGTAAACGGATAGCGCAGGGTATAATGAAGCTCGTGGATACGGTGCCGCACATAGATGTTAGAATAATTCGCATCAAACCCGGTACGGTGAAAATAAATTTCGCGGTCGACACGGTGTTTCAGGTTGGAATAACCGAAAAGGTACTCGTTATGAACCAGGCTGGCATTCAGCCTGACACCCCCCATGATCCGGTAATCTTCGAGTAAATCGGTTGCTCCTAGAACGAATAGTGCGTTGGTAGGCGAGTTCTGGTAAACAGGACCGGAGTACCCAAGGTAAGGCTGATAACTCAGGTTGAGGTACGAAAAATCGATTTGGCTGACTAATTGATTTATTGAAAATTCCGCATTATAATTCCTGGGTTTAGGCAGCTTGATAATTCCTCCGGTAACTGCAGGTTGTAGTACTCCGCCTCTTTTTAAAGCAGTATTACTGGCAGGAAGGTCACCCGAAATCTGGTAATTGTTAATATCAATGCCAGCAGTGTCAGCTAGTGCGTGTGGAACATCATCTTCATACACAGCTACAAAACGTTTCCGTTTAACTTTTGATTCAGGTTTTAGTTTCCTGGCTGCATCTTCCTCTTTCTTTAAAGCTGCCTTTTCCTGGAGGCTGACCATATATTTGGTTTGGCCAAGATCCTGCAAAGGACTTACTTTCCCAAGCGGGATATCACCTGTATAAAACTGGTATTTATCATCTTCGAAGACAAGTTCGGCCGTTTTATGTCCCAAATACGACACATCCTGCGACAGTACATTTCGGGGATAATTGCTAACAGGAAACGATTTGGTGAAATACCGGTAATGAACCGTGGTATCAACATACGCAACCGTACTGTCGAATTTAGCCACATAGCGGTTGTAAACTCCATTTACATCGCCTAGGTATGTAAAATAACCCGGGCTGTAAGGCATAGGTTGAATTTCGTTGGCCAGGGGCGTGTGTGTTAAACGGTTGAGTACCTTCCTGCCTGAGTTCAGATCGTACAGAAAAAGGTCGTTATTCTCTTTCCCATCGTACGAATAGAGGTTTTCGCGCGTGAACCGGATTGTATCGTCGGGCCGGTTTGAACTAAAAACAACCAGGTTGCTTTTGGCCAGGAAGCGGGGGTTCAGATCGTTGTAAATATCCTGCGTGACAGGCTCGGCAGCATTGGACGCTATGTTATAAATGTAAATGTCGGATTCGCCCCGCTGAACTGCCGACATCACAAACGAGCGCCCATCGGGAGAATAGGAGAAATCGAGAACTTTCTGAAAATTAAAAATATTCTGATTCTGCCATTTTCGGGTTTCGGTATCGTAAAAGTAGAGGTAAAGCAAGCCTTTGTGCTCAAGAATCATTGCAATCATTTTCCCTGTCGGGTGCCATGCCAGCAAAGGATACGAATAATCCACCTTTTCGTCGGTGCGGAAGCCTTTGCGGAAAATACGTTTCGATTTGCCGCTGGCAAGGTCGCACATATACACTTTGTACAAACCCTTCTCGTTTACCGAATAGAGCATTTTTTCGCCATCGGGGCTTATTTTTACATTATCGTACACCCGGTCATGCTTCATTTTAAACGGGACCTTCGGGTTATACGGAGTGTAAGCAAGATTATCTTCCTTATAAATATCCTGGTACCACTGATACCATTCTTCGATTACTTTTTTAAATGAAACACCCAAAACATACAGAAACCCGCTTTCGACACTGCGGTTAACCCGGGTCATATACGCAATATTGGCAATGTTTTCTTCTCCGTATTTCTCCGCAATATACCGCCACATCGAATGGCCAGCCAGAACAGCATCCTCGTCAATCAGGTGGTTGAAACGCTTGTATTTCCCGCTGAGGATTCCATCCTTAACCTTATTATCCAGTTCCGTATCCCAATTGCGGCTGTTATACGATACAAGGCCATCGATATACCACGATGGCAGGTTTATAAGTGTGCTGTTTTTTACCTGCGACCCGATTGACCCGCCATAAATAATATTTTCAAGAAGTAAGCGTGTAATTCCCCCGCGGATCTGCTGGTCGAAATGGTTCAGGTTTCCGTCAAAATAAAGAAAAACCTTAGTGCCGATAATATGCGTGATCCCGCCCGTATTGTACTGGGTATGGTTCATTAGCCCTATATTACTCTGCTTCAGGTCCGAATAGGTGTTGTAAACAATAAACTGGGTCTTGCGATCGAGGGTGGTTTCGAGTTTCTTCTCTATTTCAGGAATATACTTCCCGGCATAATCGGCAACATGCTGGGCCAGTTCCTTGCCGTTGAGATAATAATAGACATCAAAATTATTGAAGCGGAAGTAAGTCCAGAGAAAATCGGTGTACTGAACCCTGTTTTTCCCGAAAGTTACCTGCGATCCGTTATAAAACTGCGCCCTGGCAGTAGGTGAAAACAGCCATATAACCAGTATTATACACGATAACCTGATTGTTTTCATCACGATGTGACCGGATGGCAATTTCATTTTCAGTAATACTTATTTCAACCCGCTAAAGTAACAAAAATACGTGGTTCAGGGTTCATGATTTTTCATCCTGGCTACATAATATTTTGATGTGCTAGG
>CAISRK010000331.1 GCA_903887815.1 uncultured Bacteroidales bacterium
CACATCCTTACCTGCAATTATAACCGGATAAGCCTCTGATTGTATGGGTGTTGGCCTGTCGAAGCCAAGATCAGCAATAGCATTAAGCAAGGGTTTCGACAGATTAAGATTTTCGAATGTGTTCATTGTGATAGATGAGGTCAAAAGTTAAATGAGAATAGTTAATGGAAAATGGTAACAGAAAAGGGTTGTTTAAGAAAAGTTTTTGGTTTTAATAAACTCTTCTTTTCAAACAACCAGCTTCCGGTTTTCATTAACTATTAACTTTTTCGGGAAACGAAATGGTAAAGTGCTCAAAGATACGACTTTCCGCCAATACGGGCACTATTTTAGTTAAACTGCATGATAAAACAGGGAGTATAACAAATGGGTTTAATCTATTTAGCGTTGTTTACAGGATCTGTTCCTTAAGAAGTTTTAGTTTATCAAATCGGTATTTCCTTTTTGAATCCCTCAGAATCCAGAATATAACGCCGCTTATCAATGCCGCAAAGAAGCACCACACCGAGGTTAGAAATTGCGTAAAGAATATTGCTGTAACCACACACGACAGGAACATGAATATTCCCAGGACATGTGTCCGTTTTATACTTGAAACAAACAGCGGGGTAATTGTTGCAAACAGGTATAGAATGAAAACCGGGATAGCAATCACTTTTGAAAAATCACTGGTGTATTTTATGTGATAACCCATTATCTCAGGCATTACATGCAAAAATACAAGGCAGCAGGTATAATAGATTGACACTACGATGCCGGTTATCAGCAGATACCACAAAGTCTTTTTTCGCTTCGCATTCTCTTCCATAAACAGAACCGAAAGAGGTATCCACACAGGCCATAGGACATCGGCCATTACCAGGAAAATATAGGTTGCGACTCTTTGTAATGTTATGAGTTGCGGGTTCGGAATTGTTATCCATAACACCCCTTCGGTAAATTGCTGTATTCCAAAAAAGACTGGAATTAAGGCAAATAATAATTGTGAGGGCTTGTGAATTTTAGTAACAACAGCAACGCCTATTGTTGAAATAATAACTCCCCCTGCAAAACTGGCTTCAGATGAAAAACACATGGTATATTTTTTATGTTTATATGTTATTAAAGGGATGAAAAGGTTTACTCTCAACGTAAGTAGTAAGATACTGCCATAATATGGATTATGACATTTTATTTTTGATACGTGACTTCGACAGAACCTATTCTCCGGTTGTAGTATTGAATATTGATCAGGATAGCACTATAACACTCATTTTGACCTGCAAATAAGGTCAGTCGGTTGCATTGAAAGATTTCGGGCAACTACACCATCAGCGCAGTTACAGCCATATTCATAAAAAGGGTAAACAGTACAACAAAAAAGAAAAGAAATCCGAGTAAAAAATATTTAACAATTGTTTTCCACCAGCTTTGACGGTACAGGCGTTTCATCATTAGCAGCAGGTAAATCATTATCCAGAACGATGCCAGAATTCCAAAGATTTCTGTATCCAGAACTTTATCAAGAAAATATACACACAGGGATAATAACAGGAAGATAAAACTGAAATAATGAAGGCTGAGTATTGCATGGTCGACAAAATAAAACTGCCTGTGCCTGATATAAAGTAGTTTGAGAAAGAAGGCGAAAACCGGCAAAAGAAAGAAAAGCATTTTGGGCAAATTGTGAAAAAAAGTTTCGGTCGCTTTTCTGAAAAATTCTCTTTTCCCATATTCTCCCTGCAGGCTGATTTCTAATATCCTGATTGTTATCATTCGCTCGAAAAAACCGGCTCGTTTTTCCTTAGGTAGTTTCTTTTGTATTTCCTTGTACCGCGATGGCGTAACTTTTTGCTTTATAAGTGAATCGACATAAGAAGTTACAGTAAAACTATAATTTGAACTTGAATCTTTGATAGTTGCTAATTCATTCTGGTTTGATAATCCATAGCTTACAGCATTCAGCACCGGTTGTAAGATAGTATCGCCAGGCTTGGTTTTCGGGATATTTGTCAGGATTGAGTCAACGCTTACAGGTGGCTTATTGGTGTTTGCTTCAGAGCCAGGACCCAGGTCGGGGACTACATTAGTAAAAGTAAAGAAAAGGAAAAAATATAGAAAACTGCTGAATAGATATAGCCTGATTGGATGAAACTGGCTTCGTTGCTTGCCATCGTTGTAACTTTTCGTGAGTTTTCCGGGTGCGAAAAGCAAGGGAATCACAGTCTTGAAAAATCGCGAATCGAAATGCAGAAAGTCGCTTAAAAATTCATAAACCAGTTCTCCAAACGACTCTTTGTGATCGTGATACCTCTGGCCGCAAAAATGGCAGAAATTTCCTTCAATTTCGGTTGAACAGTTTTTGCATGCGTGAACCGTTTTTTCGGTTTCATTGGCCTGAATTTCCGTGATGGCAATTTTATGATCTTTATTTTTCATATTCAAACCATTAGCCGTTCCATTATATATTGAGAATGATACCAACTTTCAAAGATAATGCAACCTTGGTCCTGGCGCAAGAGGGACTTTTGATTTTTCAGGCGAATACTTCCTAATCCAATTCAGTTAGTCCAAGTTCTGAACATAAAATCCTGCGTTCAGCAATTGCCGATTCAAGAGAATTCACCTTTTTAACTGGCATTATTTCCTTGCCATCCGAATCAAAGAGTATAAGCCTGAAATCCTTGTTTTCAACATCAAGCGAACGATTGCCCTGGCTATATGCTGTCCAGACCACGTTTGATTCTTTAATCCCGATTTTCATGCCAGTATCAATTGGAATAAATCGTCCAAGTGGAATAATGCCCAAAATGGTATTCGAAAACTTAATTTTTCGTCTGGCTGTATCAATGAAAATAATTGTTGAGGAGAATCCGACAAATGCCCCGATAACAATGAGGAAAATTCCAAAAAGAGAAGAAAATGTTGTAGCTATTCCTATGATAAATACTACTAATCCTGCCGCAGAACCAACCGGTCCGAATGATTTGTCGAGTTTGTTTTTTCGGATCATTATAACTGATTTTTGGGTAAGTATTGGATTTTATATCTGGATTATTGTTCTGTTAATTTATCGAAATCAAATGTAAGGAATTTATATGTCAAAATGCAAAAGAGGCCGCCTTCCGGCAGCCTCCTTATAAACTATCAATTATAATAGGTATTATTTCTTCTTTCCGGCTTTCTTGTCCGATTTTTTATCTGCTTTTTTAGCCGATTTGCCTTTTGAAGCTCCACCTGCATTCTCCTTGATTGCAGCCTGGGCAGCCGCCAAACGCGCGATAGGAACACGGAATGGTGAACAGCTTACGTAGTTCATTCCAACCGTATGGCAGAATTCAACTGACGATGGTTCGCCTCCATGTTCGCCGCAAATACCAACTTTCAGGTTCGGACGTGTCGAACGGCCTCTCTCGATAGCCATTTTTACGAGTTGCCCAACGCCTTCCTGGTCGAGAACCTGGAAAGGGTCGAATTTCAGGATGCCTTTTTTCAGGTAAACCGGGAGGAATTTGCCAGCGTCGTCGCGCGAATAGCCAAAAGTCATCTGGGTAAGATCGTTGGTTCCGAATGAGAAGAACTCAGCCGATTCTGCAATTTTATCAGCAACGAGTGCAGCGCGCGGAACTTCGATCATTGTACCTACCATATAATCCATGCGGTCCTTACGCTCAGCAAAAACAGCTTCAACAGTATCGCGGACGATCTGCTCCTGCAGTTTCATTTCAGTAAGTGTACCTGTTAGCGGGATCATGATTTCAGGATATGTTTTAATGCCTTTCTTTTTCAGGTTCATGGCAGCCTCGATAATAGCGCGCGCCTGCATTTCTGAAATTTCGGGATAGGTGTTTCCCAAACGGCAACCGCGGTGTCCAAGCATAGGGTTGAATTCATGGAGTGATTCAACTTTTGCCTTAACCTCTGCTGGCGAAATGCCCATTTCCTTGGCCATTTCTTTCTGGTTGGCTTCTTCGTGGGGAACAAATTCGTGTAATGGCGGGTCGAGCAAACGAACAGTTACAGGCAGGCCTTCCATAGCTTCGAATATTCCTTCGAAGTCTTCGCGCTGCATTGGCAATAGTTTTGCAAGAGCTACACGGCGGCCTTTTTCATCGTCGGCAAGAATCATTTCGCGCATGGCTTTGATCTTTACACCTTCGAAGAACATATGCTCGGTACGGCAAAGGCCGATACCTTTAGCTCCGAATTTGCGGGCTACCTGCGAATCATGAGGAGTGTCGGCATTGGTGCGAACAAGCATGCGTGAATGTTTGTCGGCCATTTCCATCAGTTTACCAAAATCGCCGCTGAGTTCAGCTGCCTGAGTACCGATTTTACCTGCAAAAACTTCGCCGGTTGAACCGTTGAGTGATAGCCAGTCGCCTTCAACGAATTTCTGATCACCGATTTCGAGTGTGCGTGTTTTGTAATCAATCTTGAGGCTTCCGGCTCCCGATACACAGCATTTACCCATTCCGCGGGCAACAACTGCAGCATGCGAGGTCATACCGCCACGGGCAGTAAGAATACCTTCGGCAACGTTCATGCCTTTAAGGTCTTCAGGTGATGTTTCGATGCGGACAAGGATAACTTTATTCCCTTTAATCGACCATATTTCGGCATCGTCGGCAAAGAATACGATTTGTCCTGTGGCAGCTCCTGGTGAAGCAGGTAATCCCTGGGCAAGTACTTTTGCTTTTTTCAAAGCAGCAGTATCAAAAACAGGATGAAGTAATTCATCAAGTTTCGCTGGCTCAACACGCAAAATAGCAGTTTTTTCGTCAAGCAGTTTTTCCTTGAACATATCCACTGCAATCTTAACCATGGCGGCGCCTGTACGTTTTCCGTTGCGGGTCTGAAGCATCCAGAGTTTGCCTTCCTGGATTGTGAACTCCATATCCTGCATGTCTTTATAGTGTTTTTCCAGTTTTTTCTGGATATCAAACAGTTCTTTATAAAGTTTTGGCATGGTTTCTTCAAGTGAAGGGAAATTCGATTTGCGGTCCTTTTCACTTACACCTGTTAGCTTAGCCCAACGTTTTGACCCTTCAATTGTAATTTCCTGTGGTGTGCGGATACCGGCAACCACGTCTTCACCCTGTGCATTTATAAGGTATTCGCCATTGAAAAGGTTTTCGCCTGTACCGGCATCGCGGCTGAAACAAACACCTGTAGCTGACGATTCGCCCATATTCCCGAATACCATGGCCTGAACATTAACAGCAGTTCCCCATTCTTCAGGAATATTGTTAAGCTGCCGGTAAAGGATAGCGCGGTCGTTCATCCAACTGTCGAAAACCGAACAGATGGCGCCCCAGAGTTGTTCCCATGGATCACTCGGGAAATCTCTTTTTGTTGATTTTTTAACTGCTTTCTTGAAGCGGGCAACAAGTTCTTTCAGGTCATCTGTTGAAAGTTCATTGTCAAGTAAAACACCTTTTTCTTTCTTCAGGTGGTCGATAATTTCTTCGAACGGATCTTCATCTTCTTTTGAAACAGGTTTCATTCCAAGAACCACATCGCCGTACATCTGGACAAAACGGCGGTACGAATCCCATACAAAACGACCGTTTCCGGTTTTCTTTTCGAGACCTGCAACAGCGTCGTCATTCAAACCAAGGTTGAGGATAGTATCCATCATACCCGGCATCGAAGCACGTGAGCCTGAGCGAACCGAAACCAGCAAAGGGTTTTTGTTATCGCCGAATTTCGAATTCATCAGTTTTTCAACTTCCGAAACTGCTGTTTCAACTTCTTTTTTAATCAATTTAAGTGCTGCATCGCGCCCTTCCTTGTTGTATACGGTACACACTTCGGTGGTGATAGTAAATCCCGGGGGGACCGGTACACCGATAAGATTCATCTCGGCCAGGTTGGCACCTTTGCCACCAAGCAGGTTTTTCATCGAAGCATCACCTTCAGCTTTTTTATTGCCGAAAGTATAAACGCTCTTAACTTTAGATTTAGCCATAATAGTATTAGTTATTAGGATTTTAATGAAATATTGTTCTGTATTACAGGGGATGCATTTGAGGGTGCAAAAGTACTAAAAAAAAGTTTCAGAAAATACAAAGTGTAAAATGTACAATTATCTAATCCGAAAAATATTATTTTTCGACAAATTTTCGGAAACTCTTTTGGAGATTTGGTATATTAGCAGTTGATATTGGGAGTCCCATTTAGAACAGATCGCCCTTTAATTTTAAAATCATGAAAAGGCTGTTTTTATTGCCGGTATTATTCGTTTTTTCGACTCAGTTGTTTGGTCAAACCCCGGCATATCATCCATTCCCAACACAGAACGCATACTGGCGGGAAGCAAGCAGTGGCTATCAGTGCTATTGTTGTTCGGAATACCAATACATTATTTCGGGAGATACACTGCTAAATGGTGTTACATACCAGAAAATCACTCATTCAGGTCGGCAGTATCCTTCCTCGCCGGCAGGCGATTGTCTGTTTGGAGGTTGGTACACACCCTTTACAAATTACAGGGGAGCAATCAGAAACGACATACCGGGGAAGAAAATCTGGTTTGTTCCTGCAAATGAGGTTAATGAACAACTACTTTACGATTTTAATCTGAAGCTAAACGATACATTGGTTTCTACTTATATTAACCATGCTCCATCGTACGGGCTTTTTAATATCGTCGAATCAGTTGACTCCATCCTGGTAGCGGGTAATTACCGGTTAAGTTATGGAATTGCACTTTCCTATAGCCCGGGGAATGTTTTTGTACACCTTGTTGAGGGTATAGGCAGTACCTATGGTTTATTCGGCTCAATGGGAGAGTTGATGCCCCCGTTTGAATTTGGCTCTATGCTTATATGCCAGTCGGTAAACGGTGAATCGGTTTATCCCGAATCAACCATGGAATGTGTAATGATAACAGCCACTAAGAATGTTTCTGACCAGATGAGTTTCAGTATCAATCCAAACCCAATGCACGATTATGCTACAGTCCGCATACCTGGGAATGTGCAGCAGGCTGATCTGAAACTATTTGACTTTTCAGGCAAGGAAGTTGGTTCTTATAATAATGTCATAGACAATTTTATATTCTTCAGTGCCGGGCTATCCAAAGGGATTTATTTTTACCAGTTTGACTTTGGGAATGGAAATCTGGCAGGAGGGAAGCTCATTGTTAAATAAAGAAGAGTGCTTTCACTAAAAGTCAACCAAAATTTCCGCGTTATCTGGTAATAGATTATTTGGTGCCGGATAAATAAATTTCATCAAGGACTTTCTCGAATATCTGGTTATTTATTGCACAACAGACTGACAAACTGATCATTTCTTCCGGGTTTTGCGAATATCTGCCTTCTGCGATTTCCGGTGTTATCTCTCTAATAAAGCCATGAACATTTACGGGTGCAACTTCAAAGTGAAACTGGAAAGCAAAAACATTCTGTTTATAACGAAATGCCTGGTGCGGGGTAATTGCACTTGAAGCCATTTTAATCGCATTTTTAGGTAGCTTAAATGTATCGAAATGAACATGCAAAACATTCAGTTCAGCTGGAAAATGCCTGAATACGCTGTCGCTTGCCGATTCGGGAGAAAATGTAACCGGCCAGAAACCGATTTCTGGCTCTTTGTTTCTATATACTTCCGCTCCAAGTGCACTTGCAACAAGTTGCGAACCAAGGCAGATTCCAATCACAGTTTTGCCCAACTTAACAGCATGCCTGATAAATTCAATTTCTTCGGTAATCCATGGGAATTCAGCTAAGTCGTTTACTCCCATTTTTCCGCCTAAAACAACAAGCCAATCATAGTCAGTATGTTGCGGGAGTTTCTGGGCCTTATCGAAGCGTGTAACCGAAGTGCCGAAATGCCGGGAAGCAGCCCACTCGCCTATGTAACCCAAATCTTCGAAATGATCGTGCTGGAAGTAGTGAATGTGCATAGGATTGTGTTTTGAGCAAAATTATGCATTTAAACCGGAATACGATTCTCATGCTTTTATGCAACCCGGCAATCAATGACTTAAAGAGTAGGACCCAAAATTCAAATTCAAAGTACCAAAACTCAACGGGCAGTAAACTTTACTGAATTGAACTATTCTGGCTCTTTTTATTTCCTGGAATTTAGAATTTGGTTTTTTGGACTTGGGTCTTAATAGCTAATATAATATCCACAACAGAGCATGGTTTCACCTATCTTAATTATGACACAAACTTCGGTTTCCTGAAATTACTAACTTTGCTCACTTATTCGCCCAGCATGAAAGTAACCGGTTTCACCTTTATCCGTAATGCTATACTTTACGACTACCCGGTTGTAGAGGCAATCAGGTCAATTCTGCCTTTGTGCGACGATTTTGTAGTTGCTGTCGGAAAGTCGGATGATGAAACCCTTGAGTTGATCCGGCAAATCGATCCATTAAAAATCCGGATTATTGAAACCACCTGGGACGACAGCCTTCGGGAAGGCGGCAGGGTGCTGGCCGTTGAAACCGATAAAGCTTACCAGACCATCAGCGATGATACCGACTGGGCTTTTTACATCCAGGGCGACGAAGTGGTTCATGAAAAATACCTTGAGCCGGTGAGAAATGCCATGATTAAATGGAAAGATCGTCCTGAGGTGGATGGATTGCTATTCGACTACCTGCATTTTTATGGATCGTACGATTATATTGGAATTTCAGATAAATGGTATCCGCACGAAATCAGGATAATACGCAAGAACAGCAACATATATTCCTATCGTGATGCACAAGGCTTCAGGAAAGAAAACGGACGCAAACTTAATGTTAAACCTTCAGGAGCATTTGTGTACCACTACGGCTGGGTAAAAGATCCGCTGGCCATGCAGCGCAAGCAGGAAAGCTTTCATAAGCTCTGGCACCCCGACCAGTGGCTCGAAAAGAATGTCCTGATATCGGATGAATTTGATTATAGTGGAATTGATGCCCTGCACTTATTTGATGCAACGCATCCGGCCGTTATGCTCGATCGTATTAACAGCAAAAACTGGAAATTCGATTATGAATTATCATTTAATAACCTAAGCCTTAAGAGCAGGTTTAAGATGTTTGTAAGGTCGAAACTGGGTATTGAAATCGGCTATAAGAATTATAGGAGAATCTAACAGTATTATCTTATAATCAACAGATTATAAATTGGTTGAAATCCGGGCACTTTCAAATATTCCTATTTAAAGTTTATTTTTCAGGTAAAAGCCGGTATAAGAATCCTGCACCTTAGTAAGTTCGTCAGGCACTCCTTCAAATAATACAAATCCACCCTTTTCGCCGCCCTCAGGTCCAAGGTCAATAACCCAATCGGCCGTCTTAATAACCTCCAGGTTATGTTCGATAACAATAACCGAATGCCCTTTTACCAGCAATGCGTTGAAAGCTGCCAGCAGCCGGTTGATGTCGTGCATGTGCAATCCTGTGGTTGGTTCGTCGAATATGAAGAGGGTAGGAGAGTCGTTTGTCCCTTTTGTAAGGAACGAAGCAAGTTTAATACGCTGAGCTTCGCCGCCCGAAAATGTATCCGACGATTGGCCCAGTTTAAGGTAACCTAATCCAACATCAGCCAGTGGTTTGAGTTTTGCGGCAACACGGGCCGCGTTGGCATTCTTTTCGCCTGTATTCGAGAAAAATTCAATAGCCTGTTCGATAGTCAGGTCCAGGATATCGGAAATTGTATTTTCATGAAATTTAACATCCAGAACTTCATCTTTATAACGCTTGCCTTTACAACTGTCGCAGGTAAGGTGAAGGTCGGCCATAAACTGCATCTCCACAGTAACAATTCCTTCGCCTTCGCATTCTTCACAACGGCCACCCTCAACATTAAACGAGAAGAAGCCGGGTTTATAGCCGCGGAGTTTCGATAATTGCTGTTCGGCATAAAGACTCCGGATATCGTCAAATGCTTTTACATAAGTAGCAGGGTTCGAACGCGATGACCTGCCGATCGGGTTCTGATCAATGAGTTCAACGGCAGTAATCAGATTGTAGTCTCCTACGAGGCGGTCGAACCGGCCCGAGCGTTCTCCGTATCCGCCATAAATCTTTTTCAGAGCCGGATAAAGTATCCGCTTCACAAGAGTTGTTTTGCCCGAACCACTCACACCTGTGACTACCGTAAGGGTTTTAAGCGGGAATTTCACATCAATGCCTTTCAGGTTATGTTCCCTGGCTCCTTTTATTTCAATATAGTCGTTCCAGGGCCTGCGACTTACAGGCAGTTGTATCGCTTTCCTGCCTGAAAGATACAGACCGGTCAGGCTTTTCTCATCCTGCAATATTTCATCGAAAGTACCCTGGAAAACAAGCTCGCCGCCATGACTCCCGGCCAGTGGGCCTATATCGATTACTTCGTCAGCCGCCTTTATAATTTCTTCTTCATGCTCAACCACAATAACCGTATTACCCATATCCCTCAGCCCTTTCAGGACTTTGATCAACAGGTGCGTGTCGCGTGGATGAAGACCGATACTTGGCTCGTCGAGTATGTATAATGAGCCCACAAGACTGCTTCCAAGCGAGGTTGCCAGGTTAATGCGCTGCGATTCGCCTCCGGAGAGAGAATTCGATAAACGGTTCAGGGTGAGGTATGGTAAACCTACATTACAAAGGAAGCCCAGCCTGTTTTTAATTTCAATCAGCAGGCGGTCGGCAACAGTATGCTCGTATTCCGAAAGTTCTATGTTCGTGAAAAAGTCAAGTGAATCTTCAATAGGCATCAAAACAAGATTAGTAATTGATCTGCCATTGATTTTTACGTAATTGGCATCTTTACGTAGCCGTGTTCCAAGGCAATCGGGGCAAACGGTTTTCCCGCGGTAACGCGAAAGCATTACCCTGTACTGGATTTTATAGGTCTGGCTTTCAACCATTTGAAAGAATTCGTTAATTCCTTCAAAATATTGATTTCCGGTCCATAATAACTTCCGCTGATCCTGGTTGAGTTTGAAATAAGGTTCGTGAACCGGGAAATTAAATTTGTGGGCATGAGTTAACAATACCTGTTTGTACTCACTCATCTTTTCACCCTTCCAGCAGGCAACTGCATCGCCATAAACCGATAGACTTTTATCGGGTATCACAAGGTCTTCATCAATCCCGATCACACTACCAAAGCCTTCACACTTTTTACATGCTCCGAATGGGTTATTGAAACTAAAAAGGTGTACCGAGGGGTCCTCGAACGTGATCCCATCCAGCTCAAAACGGTTCGAAAATTCCATTTGCTGATCATTACCTTCAAGCACAATACCTAAAAGGCAGGTACCGTTTCCTTCGAAAAATGCAGTTTGTGCCGAATCGGCAGCTCTCGACGCAAAGTCTTCATCATCAGGATATACCGTGAACCTGTCGATTAATATGAACATATCCTTATATCCATACTTATCGATTCCGGCAAGAACATCTTCAATTTTAAGGATAGCGTTTTTATATAATATCCTGCTGAATCCCTGCTGGAGAATAACAGTCAGATCTTCTTTCAGTGTTCTGTCGTGTTTTTCGGTCAGCGGGCTGTAAAGCAAAACGGTACTTTCGGCAGGAAGTTTCATTATTGCATTCACCACGTCGGTAACTGTATGCCTGGTAACCTGGTTGCCTGAAACCGGTGAAAAAGTAGTTCCTACGCGGGCAAAAAGCAGCTTGATGTATTCGTAAATTTCGGTAGAGGTCCCAACTGTTGAGCGTGGGTTTCGGGTATTAACCTTCTGCTCGATTGCAATTGCGGGGGCTATTCCTCTGATATAATCCACTTCGGGTTTGCTCATACGGCCCAGGAACTGCCTTGCATAGGAACTCAGGCTTTCCACATAACGTCTTTGCCCCTCGGCATAAAGAGTATCAAAAGCAAGCGACGATTTGCCCGAACCCGATAGACCCGTAATAACCACAAGTTTGTTACGATTAATGGCAATGGAAATATTTTTAAGGTTGTTGACCCTGGCTCCCTTTATCAGGATATATTTCTTCGGGTCTAAATGGTCGATGTCAGTAAAAATCATTCTTTCAGTTTTCAAAAAGAAGCTATTTGATCAACAAAACGGTTCTGTTTATTACAATAGCGCATGCAAAGCTACTCACAATTCGAACTTCAATGCCGAAAAAATGCCGTAAAATCAAATATTTTCTGATTTATTGATTTTTATTCAATACATGGTTTTGTGGACTATGTAATTGTATTTCAGTAGCATAAAATAAAAAATAATAGGCGCTGATGATATTTATCAAAATATTTTTAACGAAAGTTCACATTTTAACAATGAGATGTGTTATATTTGCACTCTACGAAGTAAATAGGTTAAATATATCCTGTTACTTTTCGAAGCCTGATTCACCCATTAGTAACTAAAAAAACGTTATCGAGAGATCTCTACGCTATTAAACTCAAATAATTACTAACCAATACGGAGGTATCATGTCAACCCCCATTGTTAGCGATCAGGAGCTTATAAGCAACTATCTCGCCGGTAATGAATTTAGTCTTGAGGTTCTAATCAACAGGCACAAGCAAAAAGTGTATTCTTATATTCTTCTGGTTGTCAGGGACAAACACCTTGCAGATGATATTTTTCAGGATGCCTTTATCAAGGTTATTAATACCTTGCGTTCGGGAATTTACAAGGAGGAAGGTAAATTTATCCAGTGGGTAATGCGGATTTC
>CAISRK010000332.1 GCA_903887815.1 uncultured Bacteroidales bacterium
CAATCGTTTCAAAAACCGTTTTCTCAGGATCGAGCAGTTCGGCCTGGTTCTGGGCATAATACCCTATTTTAACATTGTGGCCCAGTTTACAGATGCCCTCGTGTTCGAGTTCCCCAATAATAATCTTCGCCAGCGTGGTTTTCCCCTCCCCGTTGCGCCCAACAAACGAAACAAAATCGCCTTTCTCAATGGCCAGGTCCAGCTTGCTGAGAACCAGTTTCTCGTCGTACCGCTTGGTAAGGTCCCTGCACTCAACCACAACCCGTCCCGATGCCGGCGCCGGTGGAAAAAGGAAATGTATAGCCGACGAATCGGTTTCATCCACTTCCACTTTCTCCATTTTATCAAGCAGTTTTATACGCGACTGTACCTGCCTCGACTTGGTGCTTTTATACCTGAACCGTTCAACAAACCGTTCAATCTGCGCGATCTCCGCCTGCTGGTTATCGAAAGCAGCCTTTTGCAGTTCCATCTGTTCTTCACGCAGCTCAACATAGCGCGAATATCCCGTTTTGTAATCATAAATGCGGGCATTCATAATTTCGATGGTGCGGTTGGTAACATTATCGAGAAAAGCCCTGTCGTGCGAAACCAGCACAACGGCCCCGCTATAAGTAATAAGGAAATCTTCGAGCCATTGAATGGATTCAATATCAAGGTGGTTGGTGGGCTCATCGAGCAGGACCACATTCGGTTTCTGTAGCAGGATTTTAGCCAGTTCAACCCGCATCTGCCAGCCTCCGCTGAAGGTGGTCATGGGTTTTTCGAACTCAGCCGGCTCGAAACCGAGGCCTTTAAGCACTTTTTCGGCCTCTTCCTGCATATTCTGCCCTCCGAGTAAATGAAAGCGGTCAGTAGCCTCGGTAAGCTTCTGGATAAGCTTCGTATAGCCTTCGCTCTCATAGTCCGTGCGTTCGGCAAGTTCGGCCGAATTTTTATCCATAAGGTGATGCTGATGACGGGCTTCGGCAAAGGCTGTCATCGCTTCCTGGAGCACACTGAGCTTGCTGCCGGTGGCCATTTCCTGCGGAAGGTAGCCTACAGTATTGCCCGAAGGGCTGGCAACAACCCCGCTTTCGGGCTCCTGCAAACCTGCAATAATACGCATCAGCGTGGTTTTACCTGCCCCGTTACGCCCCACAAGACCAATGCGGTCGCGGTCGCCGATAAGGAAACTCACATTGCTGAACAGGTAATCGCCGGTAAAATGTACTGATAGGTTACTTACAGAAATCATAGGCTGCAAAGGTATCACTTTTGTAGTAATGAAAAAGGAGCCTGTGAAGACTCCTCATATTCATTAAAACGGGACTGTTTAATGTACTATCACCAGTTTCCGGACAAAAAAATCATCATTCAGTGATATGAACCTTACATAGTAAACACCTGGCGAATAGCCAGATGTGTTAATAAAAACTGTTGTTTGGCCGGTTAATTGACCTTCGGATAATTGGCGGCCTGAAGTATTAAATACGGAAAAATACTTTATACCGGGAGCAAATTCAAGGCGGGTAATAGTATTGGCCGGATTTGGGTATAAAGCAACTTCAACACCATTAAGTTCATTCAACCCAACCAGGAAACATGTTTCATCCACATTTGAAGGTATCGAAAACCCCTCGGTATAAATCGCTTTTACATAATACTGATAACAGCGCACATCAAGATTCTTATCGAGGTAGCTGGTAGTTGTTGTAGTTGAAATTTTTACCCATTCCGAGAACAGGGAATCCGGCCCTATGACCGGGCTTTGACAGGTACGACGATACAATTCATACGATATTAATCCATCAATAGTATTTGTTGATTTAACATTATCTCCGCCAGGATCAGCCCTGTTTCCCGAACCATTTTCGGAACGACTCATCACCGCAGGATTACCCTCACAATCAACATCATGTTTAACTATAGCACGGATAGAAAACACACATTCATTAAATCCGAATGCATTCATCTGCGACCAATTGACACCATCATAAAACCAACCATTATTGGGCCGTCCCGATGAACCAACTGTATCCATTTTGAGCAGTGGCGTAAAGCCATGTGGTTTATCAAAATGTATCATGGCATAAAAATCACCTTTTATTGCAACATTGGGTAAAGGAATGGTTTGCCAGGTATCAGCAACAGGAAGAAATGAAGGCGAGCTTCCGATCAGTTTATGATCAGAATCGAAAATGTCGGCATGAACCGGGCTGGATGTATTCTCGTCATTATTTTGCCACTGCACATCAACACTTCTGAGCTTACCTTTATTTGAAGCAAATTTATTACCCAGCCATCCGGAATAGCCGGGATTAATAGCCAGGGAGCCTTCCCAGGTGCTGTCGTCCACTATTAAACCGACCAGGTATTCCAATTCAGGAATCTCCCAGGTGAGCTGAACATCATTTGATTGGGCATTCCCTGTATTATCTGCCTGTAAGTTGGCTGGTGATGGAAAAGCAAAGTTTGCATAAACCTTTACATTATCAACTAACCAATAGTTTATCAATTCACTATTGGCACCATTTGCATTAAACCGCACCTTAAACATGGTATTCCGGGCCGGGTTAGAAATATTAATGTGTTCCCTGGTCCATGCTTTATCACCGGCATTTATCAACTCTTTTACGGGGATCCAGCTATCACCGTTAAACACTTCGATAGTTAGTTTCTCCGTTCCGGAAGCCGAGTTATCTTTAAGCAAATAATCAAAATCAAGGTAGATACAATAAGGCGTAGTTGTCGTGATAAGATTACCGGGTAAAATTTTTGTTGTCAGTTTACTGCTATAGCCGGTAAGTTTCGGCTGGGCTTTAAACTTAACCGTTGGCGGCGGATTGCCGAGTATACCATCTATTACCCAATTCTGGTCATGGCTCCATTCATGAACATCGAACTGGCCTGTAGTCCAATCTTCGGTAAATGGCAAATCGCAATATGATATTAAATACGCGCAATTTGGACCGCATTTCGGCGATTCACCTCTTTGGCCGGGGAAACCATAATTTGTGAGATCATAAACCGCAGTTATTGTATAACAAAATAATCCCATTTCTAAAATCTGATCCCAATACATAGTATAATTCTTCGAAACCTCAGCTATTTTCGCCCCATTTCTGTATAGTATATAGCCGATAAGATCAACCGGTAAAGCATCGTCAATTACACCTTTAATCATGACATCGCCGGTGAAGCCAATGGATGACAGGGTTGACCATGAGCCGTTAAAATAAGTCAAATCGCTTTTGCCAGGGGCTGTACAACCTGCATCATAAGCCAAAGGATTAGTTCCTGCAGCATGGGTTATTTCATACCCGATACGGTATTCTTTACCTGCAACCAGGTTAATTCCACTCCCGGTAAGAGCAACAGTCGACCAGGTGCCGGCAACAACCTGCGAAGTTACATCGGCCGAGTAAACTTCGGTTCCGGCCAGGGTTGGAGATGTGCCGCCTTCCCAAATCTTAAGCTTAACAAGGGTGCATGCAGCGCCTAAATAAATTCTTACCCTTGTAATAGTCTTATTCCCATAATAAGTGCCAAGTTCGGCAGGTGTGAAACGGGCAGCTGCCATAAGCGTTCCTCCTGCCGAAAGACCAATAGCATTGTTAAAGTTATCTGATGTGTATTTAATATCAATTTCTGTGGTTGGGTTATCAAAGGGTGCATTAACCCCGGCACCCGGGGCAGCACTATTTAGCTCTCCTGATGAACCAATTGCACCCGAATTCCTGATCATGCCGTTATCGTCCTCTGTTTTAGCACCTGGAGCATCACTGCCTGATGGCGCAATCCAGGTTAGTATTATTGCATTCTGGTTAGGCATAGCATACAGATTCGAAGGAGCATTCAGGCGATAACCAGCAATATTTTTGCAGGTTAAGGCATGCCCTGTCGCATACTGCGCTTCGACACAAATAATATGGTTAGCACCGAAAGTGAAAAGAGAAGGCTGGAACGGGTATCTGAAGGTAGTATCCGATAAAACCGCTATCAAGGTTCCATCTAAGGTAACTGAATAGTACAGAACAGCAATTTCGGAGGAAATGATCTGAACATCATCTATGGCCCAGCCTGTTGCATCCGGATTGCCGTTATCACTGGCAACGAATGCTATTTTCACATGATTTGATCCTGTGGCTCCTGAATAAGCGCTAAGGTCGATCTGGATAGAAGCCCAGGCAAAGTGCGGAAGTAGTTCAAGCAGCGTTGTCCAGGAGTTACCGCCATCGGTACTGATAATAACTGATGCTGTTTCGGCATCCAGGCCCCGATAGAAAGAACTAAATGTTAAAACATATGATTCAAATTGCGTGAGGTCCAGTTCAGGCGTAATAAGGGAATCGCAGCATCCGTCGTTATTTATACCAGCAAGATCATTATTTACAGCAGCGTATCTGCTTGCATGCGGCAATATTGTCAATGCAGGAGAACTCGCATTATTGGATTGAAACCAGCCCAATCCCTTTGTGGTATTTTTCCAGTGTGTGGGAGGAAAACCATGGCCTTCAAATTTTTCATCCAACACTTTACTTATTGGTGGCTGCCAGGTTGCAATCAACCTTACCGAATCAAATTGCAGGTAGCGTGGCTGAGGTAAATTCTGGGCAGATATGTCAGTAAAAACACACGATAAACCAAAGAGTGAAATAAGTAAGAGACTCGTTTTCATAACAGTATTTTCGATGAACTTTATATTGAATAGTAAAATAAACAGTCAATAGTATGACACTTTCGAGGGCATCTACCCTTACAGGTCAGGGTATATAAATATAGAATTGTTCAATATGTTTCGGGATTATACCTTTTCGTCATTTTAGTTTTGCTACCAGGCGTTTTCCCCCTTATTTGTATCGATAGTAAATAATTCACACTATATATATAATATATAGCCAGCAATGCTTTAGCTCCTTACCGGTTAATAAAATAATTTCAAGGAATTAAGGTGGCTGACCTGAAAGGTCATTTATACAAAACGAAAAAGGCCCCCTTCCGGGAGCCTTTTCCTGTTATTCCAATTAAGGATTATTTGGTTACAACGAACTTACGGCTGAATGATTCGCCACTTGTGGTGGTGAACTTCACATTGTAAGCACCGGCTGCATAGTTGCTTGTGTTGATCGTAACGGTGTTTTCACCCTTAACGTTCTGGTTAGCTACTACTGATCCAAGTGAATTGTATATCGTAATGCTGTTAACGGTTGATGTAAGATCAATTCTTACATAATTGGTTGCAGGATTAGGATACAGTTTTACTTCGTTGAATTCGCTTGGATTAACGCCTACGAATATACACTGCCATGCTACGTTCGATCCAACGGATTGACCTTCGGTATAAGTAGCTGTTACTTTGTATTCATAACAGTTTGTTACAAGGTTGGTAAGGTTCATGTCGGTATAAGTAAGAGCGGTAGTTGTAGCGATGCTGTCAAATGTTCCTGCTCCTGCTGCGTTCGAACCAGCCGGGAATTTAGCATAAGCCCTGCGCCATACTTTGTATCCGAGTAATGCATCTGGTGCATCAGCAACTGTACTTGGTGCACTCCAGGTCAACTTGATGTCGTTTTTAGGAGTACCTTCAGCTGCAGCTACAAGGTTCAAAGGTGCGTTGAAGCTATACTGTACGTAGATTTTAACGTTGTCAACTGCCCAGTAGAAAATATCACCTGAGAGAACTCCGTTAGCCCTGAAACGAACTGAGAATACTTTACCCTTTGCAAGAGTCGAGATATCAATATGCTGTGCTGTCCAGTCGAAATCACCATTGTTGGTGAATTGTTTAACTGATGTCCAGGTTGAACCGGCATTGTTCGATACTTCAATATTCATCTTCTCAAGGTTGGTAGCCGACTTGTCGTCGAGTTTAAGATCACAGTCTAGGTAGATCTTATAAGGTG
>CAISRK010000333.1 GCA_903887815.1 uncultured Bacteroidales bacterium
AAGTATGGTAAGGGCCGATTTGCTGGATGCTGTTGATGAGGTGCTCCGCCGGTTTAAGGACCGTTATAAACCCTTTGGAGGTGTTCAGCTGCTTATGATTGGCGATCTGCAACAGCTCGCCCCGGTTGCCAAAGACGATGAATGGGATTTGCTCCGGCCTTATTACGATACTATTTTCTTTTTCGGTAGCCGGGCCCTGCAAAAGACCGACTTTGCCACCATTGAACTGAAACACATCTACCGCCAGAGCGACCAGGCATTTATCGACCTGCTTAACCGGGTGCGCGACAACCGAATGGACCAGCATTCGCTTGACGCGCTGAACCAGAGGTTTATACCTGGATTCGATCCCGCCAATGATGAAGGGTACATCACGCTGACCACACACAATTACCAGTCGCAGGCTATTAACGAAACCAAACTGAAAAAACTGAAAGGTCGCACTCACCATTTTACCGCCCAGGTTGAAGGTGAATTTCCCGAATACAGTTACCCAACCGAATTTGAGCTGGAACTGAAAGAAGGCGCCCAGGTGATGTTTGTTAAAAACGACATTTCGCACGAAAAACTTTTTTTCAACGGTAAAATAGGCAACGTAAAACGGATCGAAGACGATACCATCTATGTGAAATGCGAAGGCGATTACGAAACGATCGCTGTTGAACCGGCTGAATGGCTGAACAATAAATATACCATAAACGACGAAACCAAAGAAATTACCGAAATCCCTGTAGGAAAATTCATACAGTACCCGCTCAAACTTGCTTGGGCCATCACTATTCATAAGAGCCAGGGATTAACCTTCGAACGTGCCATTATTGATGCGAATGCGGCTTTCGCCCACGGGCAGGTTTATGTTGCGCTGAGCCGCTGCAAAACCATGGAAGGACTTGTGCTGAGTTCACCTATATCGCAGGATAGTATTAAAAGCGATGCAAGTGTGAAAGGATTTTCGGCACAGGCCGAAATGAACCAACCCGGCGAAAAAGAACTTGTAGCCTCACGGATCGCTTACCAGCAGACTCTATTGGTAGAATTGCTCGATTTCTCTTCAATCCAGAGAAGACTTCATTATATACAGAAACTGATCAAGGAAAATGCAAATGTGTTGCTTCCTGGTTTTGCTGCAGTTTATAACGGGATGGGCGAAAAACTGAATACGGACCTGATTGGGGTGGTCAATAAATTCAATCCCCACATCGGCCAGTTGCTGATTGAGAATCAGATGATTGAGAGCAATGCGGCATTGCAGGAGCGTATTAAGAAAGCCAGTGCTTATTTCGCTGAAAAAACGGAAGAAAATATCATCCGCGTACTTCAGCATACAGAGATCGAAGCCGATAATAAAGAAATCAGGAAATCGCTGAAAGAGGCAACAGACAACCTTTACCAGGAAGCATACATCAAAACTGCAGCATTTAAAGCCTGTGCCTCCGGCTTTTCTGTAAAAATTTATCTCGATGCGAAAGCCAAAGCTTCGATCGAAAAAATCCAGCTCAGGAAGGAAACTAAAATTCCTGTTGCAGGCCGCTATGAAGGAAAGATGAACGCGGTAATGCTATCCAGTATTAAATCGTGGCGCATAGAGAAAGCCGATGAAGAAGATTTGCCGGTTTACATGGTGCTGCCGCAGAAAACCATGTACGACCTGGTCGGCATGATGCCGGTTACGCTCAAAGAGCTTAAAGGAATTAAAGGTTTTGGCAAAAAGAAAGTGCTGAAATATGGCGATGAGCTAATTGCCATTATACGCAACTACCTGCAGGAAAATCATTTAGACAAACTTGATGATAAATTGCAGGAGGAAGAACCTTTACAAGAACCTAAAGCTGCGAAAGTGCCATCGCACCAAATAAGCTTCGACATGTTTCTCGAAGGGAAACCCATTGCCGAGATTGCCATGGAACGATCGTATTCTGTTTCAACCATCGAAAGCCACCTGTCAAGGTATATTGCAAACGGAGAACTGGATATCACCAAGGTTATCCCACCTGAGAAACTCGAACTTATTTCCTCATTTTTTATCGAAACCAAAAGCAGGTCCCTGGCCGAAGCCAAAGAAATACTTGGCGACGATGTATCCTATGGGGAACTAAGGATGGTGCTGAATTACATCACTTCCAGGCAGAACTTTCAGTCAGAATTTTGAGGGCTAAGAATTATTGTTCCTGCTATTCGCTGCATAAAAATTCCATTTCGGTATTCATTTTCTGAAATATATAAACAAATAGCAACTCTGCTTGTTTTTTATTGAAAGAAGAGACAGTTTAGGTATTACAATACTTCTAATATTACTAACTTTGCGCACTAAATTTATTTAAACCAAAGATAAATAAGAGCCTGAACACCACCCGAAATGGAAAAAGATCAAAACAATATACTCGACGAGGTAACAAACAGCGAATACAAGTACGGCTTTTTTACCGATATCGAGATGGATACGGCCCCGGTCGGGCTCAATGAAGATACGGTGAGGTATATTTCGGCTAAGAAAAATGAACCCGAATGGCTGCTTGAATTCCGCCTGAGTGCCTACCGAAACTGGCTTACGCTTACCGAACCAAGCTGGGCTCATATTCATCATCCGCCTATCAAATACCAGGATATTATTTATTATGCCGCACCTAAACGGAAAAAAGAACTGAAAAGCCTGGACGAGGTTGATCCCGAATTGATTGAAACGTTCAAAAAACTTGGCATTTCGCTCGAAGAACAGAAAAAACTCAGCGGTGTAGCCGTTGATGCCGTTATCGACAGCGTTTCGGTTAAAACAACATTTACAGATACGCTCTCGAAATACGGAGTCATCTTCTGCTCTTTCAGCGACGCTGTCCAGAACCACCCTGACCTGGTTAAACAATACATGGGAAGTGTTGTGCCCAGCAACGACAATTATTTCGCTGCACTCAATTCGGCTGTTTTCAGCGACGGCTCCTTCTGTTACATTCCCAAAGGGGTTCGCTGCCCGGTTGAACTATCAACCTATTTCCGCATTAACGCAGCCAATACCGGCCAGTTCGAACGCACACTTATAGTTGCCGACGAAGGCGCCTATGTAAGTTACATGGAAGGCTGCACAGCACCTATGCGCGACGAAAACCAGCTTCATGCTGCTATTGTCGAGATTGTTGCTATGAAAGATGCCGAAGTTAAATACAGCACGGTACAAAACTGGTATCCGGGCAATAAGAAAGGCGAAGGCGGAATATACAATTTCGTAACCAAAAGAGGTATCTGCAAAGGAAGCCATTCGAAAATTTCCTGGACGCAGGTCGAAACCGGCTCAGCCATCACCTGGAAATATCCCAGTGTAGTGCTGATGGGCGACAACTCGGTAGGCGAATTTTATTCGGTAGCTGTAACCAACAATTTCCAGCAGGCCGATACCGGTTCAAAAATGATACACATCGGGCGAAATACCAAAAGCACCATAATTTCCAAAGGAATCTCAGCCGGGCAAAGCAATAATAGCTACCGGGGACTTGTTAAAGTGATTAAACGTGCCGAAAATTCGCGCAATTTCTCACAGTGCGACTCACTTTTGCTGGGTGATAAATGCGGGGCGCATACGTATCCCTACATCAAAGCCGAAAACCATTCGTCCATTGTGGAACATGAAGCTACCACTTCGAAAATTTCGGACGACCAGCTTTTCTACTGCAAACAGCGGGGTATCAGTACCGAGAGTGCAATTGGCCTGATTGTGAATGGTTATGCCAAAGAAGTACTTCAGCATTTACCAATGGAATTTGCCGTTGAAGCACAGAAGTTGCTGGCTATCAGCCTCGAAGGAAGCGTAGGGTAATAATTTCGGATTTGCGATTTAGGATTTAGGATTTTCCAGTCCCTAAACCCAACCCCTAAATCCTAAAGCCTTAAAAAACTTATTTTAAAAAAAGAATACTGAATATATGTTAAGTATCAGGAATTTAAAAGTTTCCATAAAAGGAAAAGAGATTTTAAAAGGAATCAACCTCGAAGTAAAAGCCGGTGAGGTTCACGCCATTATGGGACCGAACGGGACCGGGAAAAGCACGCTTGCATATGTTATAGCAGGCCGCGAAGGGTATGAAGTTTCCGAAGGTGAAATCATTTTCAAGGGCCGCAATATCCTCGAATTATCAGCCGAAGAACGTGCCTGCGAAGGCATGTTCCTGGGGTTCCAGTACCCGGTCGAAATACCCGGTGTTTCGATAACCAATTTCCTTCGCACCGCCATTAATGAACAACGCAAATACCGAGGTCTTGATCCCGTGCCGGCAACCGAATTCCTGGCCCGCATGGAAGAGAAAAAACAGTTGCTCGAACTCCAGGAGAAACTGGCCAGCCGTTCAGTAAACGAAGGATTTTCAGGCGGTGAAAAGAAAAAGAACGAAATTTTCCAGATGGCTATGCTCGAACCATCGCTGGCCATACTCGACGAAACGGATTCAGGCCTCGATATCGACGCACTCCGCATCGTGGCAACCGGCGTTAACAAACTCCGCCGTCCCGACAATGCCACCATAGTAATTACCCATTACCAGCGCCTGCTGGAATATATAATTCCCGATGTAGTTCATGTGCTTTTCGACGGACGTATTGTAAAATCAGGCGGGAAAGACCTTGCCCTGCAGCTCGAGGAAAAAGGGTACGAATGGATCCGGAATGAATCCTAACTGAGAACTATTAAAAAAGATTTATTTATGGAAGCAGGAATAGTTCAGTCAATTTACGATCTCAAAGAGTATCTCACAGGCGTTTTTGCCGAAAGGCAACGAGAAATAACTGTGCACGATACTGCATTTGTTGCCGCAAAACGTGCCAGGGCATTTGAATGGTTCAGCAAAGCCGGTTTCCCACACGCAGCGCTCGAACGCTGGCGCGGTACCGACCTGTCGCGGGTGCTCAGCCACGAATACCAGGCTTCACCAGCACCACCCTCGGCCGAACTGGATATCGACAGTATTTTCAAATGCGACGTACCACATTTCGAAACCTTACTTGTAACGCAGCTCAACGGTTGGTATGCCGACAGGCAAAACCTGATCAGGGTATTCCCCAACGGGATGATTATCGGAAGCCTGGCAGCAGCATTTATTAAATACCCGAAATTAATCGAAGCCCATTACGGCAAATACGCCGACGACAGTTCCGAAAGCCTTACTGCCCTCAATACAGCCATGTCGCAGGATGGTATATTTATTTATGTGCCTGATAATGTAACTGTTGAACAAAATGTTCAAATGGTTAACATTACGGATTTTAAACAAAACCTCTTCCTGAATACACGCAACCTTGTAATTCTGGGCGAAAACAGCCACCTCCGCCTGGTACAATGCGACGATTCAATCAACCACGACATCACGTTTATTAATACCGTTTCCGAAGTTAAAGTCGGCCGGAATTCGACTCTCGATCACTACAAACTTCAGAATAAGGATGACCATACCACGCTGATCAACAGCATGTATTTTCACCAGGATGAAGGCAGCAGCGTATCGACCAATGGCATAAGCCTGAATGGCGGGCTTATCCGCAATCTTTCACATATTACCATGAGCGGCCCGCACAGCAGTGCCGATGTGTACGGACTTTATTTAATGGACAGGTATCAGCATATCGATAACCAGGTCCTTATCAACCATGCGGCACCTGATTGTGAAAGCAGGGAACTTTTCAAAGGGGTGCTCGACGACCACGCAAGCGGGGTTTTTAACGGGCATATCAAAGTGCATCGCGATGCGCAGCGTACAAATGCATTTCAAACCAATAAGAATATACTGCTTACCGATAAAGCCAGCATTGATACCAAACCATTTCTCGAAATATATGCTGATGATGTGAAGTGTAGTCATGGTGCTACCATTGGACAGCTTGATGCGGAAGCCTTGTTTTATATCCGTTCGCGTGGAATCAGCGAAGCCAATGCCAAAATTCTGCTTATGTATGCCTTTGTTGCCGATGTAATTAATAAAATCTCCATCCCCGAATTACGTCAGCGGATGGACGATATGGTTAAGAAACGCTTACGAGGCGAACTTTCGCAGTGCGAGCAATGTGTGTTGAATTGCAGCACCCACGAACATGAGAAAGTTGAATTTAAAATTGACCTTTCAAAAATCTGATTCCACCTTGCAATGAGTGACTTTTCAGCTTCAAAAATCCAATCGGTGAGGGCCGATTTCCCGATACTTTCGCGCAGTATTTACGGCAAACCACTGGTATACCTCGACAATGCCGCCACTACCCAGAAACCCAGGTCGGTAATTGAAGCAATCAGCGATTATTACCTTTACGACAATGCCAACGTACACCGGGGAGTTCATTATCTGAGCCAGCAGGCAACAGGTGCATTCGAAGATGTAAGGAAAAAGGTGGCATCATTTGTAAATGCAGGCAGCTCAAATGAAATTATTTTTGCACGGGGAGCAACAGAAGCTATTAACCTGGCGGCCTGGTCGTATTGTGAAACATTTCTGAATGCAGGCGACGAAATTCTTGTTTCTGCACTCGAACATCATTCCAATATTGTTCCCTGGCAGGTTGCGTGCCAGCGCAAAGGAGCTCACCTAAAAGTGATTCCTGTTACTCCCGAAGGCGAACTCAATATGGGGGCATTTGCGCATTTACTAGGGAAAAACACAAAAATGGTCGCAGTGAGTCATATTTCCAACACATTGGGAACAATAAACCCCATTGCCGAAATAGTTGAAATGGCTCACCACCGGGATATCCCGGTTTTTGTTGATGGTGCACAGGGGTTATCGCACGGCCCGGTTGATGTTCAGGCATTGGATTGCGACTTCTATGCTTTTTCGGCCCATAAAATGTACGGACCCATGGGAATTGGCGGTTTGTTTGGTAAAACCAAATGGCTCGAAAAAATGGAGCCCTACCAGCTCGGTGGCGAAATGATTGATAAAGTTACGTTTGAAAAAACCACCTATAACGAAATTCCTTATAAATTTGAAGCCGGAACACCTAATGTTGCCGATGTAATGGGGCTGGGTGCCGCGATCGGCTATCTTGAGGGATTAGGATGGGATTTCATTAAAGCTCAGGAAGCAGACCTGCTTAGCTATACTACAGCTCGTTTACAGGAAATTGAAGGCGTAAAAATAATCGGAACAGCCTCGGAAAAAGCGGCAATTGTATCTTTCCTGATCGAAGGCATTCACTTTTTTGATGCAGGTACCATACTCGATCATTTGGGTATTGCTGTCCGTACCGGAAATCACTGTACGCAACCCCTGATGGATTTTTTAGGAATAAGTGGTACCTTGCGCGCTTCAATGTCCTTTTATAATACCCGCCAGGAAATTGACATCCTGGTTGAGGGCATACATAAGGTAAAAAAACTTTTTGCTTAAACGGGATACCAAACTTAAGGGTAAAATGACAATCAGCGAAACTATTAATCAGATAATCAAAGAGTTCAATCAGTTCGACGACTGGATGGATAAATACAATTATCTGATCGAAATGGGCCGGTCGGTTCCTCTTATTGACGATTCCAGGAAAACAGACTCAAACCTGATTACAGGTTGCCAGTCGCGCGTCTGGTTAAGCTCTGAATACAAGGATGGCCTGATTTATTTTACTGCCGACAGTGACGCTGTAATAACAAAAGGGATTGCCTTCCTGCTTATACGGGTATTTTCGGGGCACACACCTTCCGAAATAATTGAAGCTGAAACCACTTTTCTCGACCTCATCGGGCTAAAAGAACACCTGTCGCCAACCCGTAGCAACGGACTTCTGTCGATGGTAAAACAAATTAAATTGTATGCTTTTGCTTATCAGATAAAGGAAAAGAACAGTTAATTGCGATAATGTGATAATGCGATAATTAATTCTATGTTATTTATAAATCAATACATTAGCACATTAGCTCATTAACCCATTATTCCATGCGCAGACAAATAGAAAAAGATATTCTCGCCGAAAGGATTGTTCAGGTTATTAAAACCATTTACGATCCCGAAATCCCGGTAAATATTTACGACCTGGGCTTAATTTATACCATTCTTGTAGATGATGATTTTGTAGCTCATGTAACCATGACCCTCACCGCTCCAAATTGCCCGGTCGCCGAAAGCCTGCCAATCGAACTGCACGAAAGAGTGAAAGATGTGGAAGGCGTTACCGATGCTAAAATAACATTAACTTTCGAACCTCCCTGGGACCGCACTATGATAAGCGAATCGGGGATGCTTGAACTCGGATTTTTGTAATAAAAACAAAATTCTTTCAAATGCCGGATTATCAAACAGATAGCCCGGCATTTATTTAGTTACATTACTGTGGTTGTAAAAGTTATGTCTTTATCTTTTTTATAATTAAGACTGGTCCCTAATCATTAAACAAGTTACCTGATACATGAGAATAATTCTAACCCAGATTGCTATTTTGCTAATCTTATCAACTGTAACAATTGCGCAAACATTTGAATTTGGAGGCCAAATACGTCCTAGGGCTGAATTCCGGCATGGGTATCGGTCGCTTATAGGCGAAGAAACGAAACCCGGGTTTGCTGTTTCGCAACGAACACGATTGAATATGAATTACTCTTCAAAAGAGTTCAATACTGTAATCTCAATCCAGGATGTTCGCATTTGGGGAGATGTAACATCAGCCAATAAATCGGATATAAATGGATTAATGGTTCACCAGGCCTGGGGAGAGTTATTTATCACTCCAAAATTCTCGATAAAAGCCGGCAGGCAAACCATTTCCTATGACGACCAGAGGATTTTCGGCAATTCCGACTGGACCCAGCAATCACGAAGTCATGATGCCCTGCTAATAAAATACACTCAGTCGAAATCCTCTATGATCCATGCAGGATTTTCTTATAATCAGAATGCAGAAAAAGATACCGGCAATTATTATTCTCTAAACTATTTCAAGGCAGTTCAATATGTATGGGCTCATCACGAAATCAAAAATGTTGCCATCAGCCTTCTTCTTGGGAACTTTGGAATGCCTTACAATACTATAACTACAGAAAATGGTCCGGTTCAGAAAATTAAATATATACAAATTTTCGGGCCATACCTGACCTATAAAAAGGGTGATTTAAAAATAAACCTTGCCGGGTACTACGAATCAGGTAAAAATCAAAAAAATGTTACTAAGACTGCCTTTTATACCGGTGCCGATGCTGTTTATTTGTTGAACCCATTCACCCTGGGAGCCGGATTCCAGTATTTTACCGGAAACGGCCAGGTAACCCCCGACGACAAGGATCATGAGTTCACTGTTGGTTTAGGAACCGGCCATAAATTCAATGGATGGATGGATTATTTTTATGCTGGCAGCTCACATAAAGGAGTAGGCTTGCTTGATCTGTACCTTCCTGTATCCTATAAAATGAACAAATTCTCAACCGAGTTTCAGCTTCATTATTATCAGGCTGCAGCAGATGTAAAAGATCCTCTGAATAAGGATATTGCAATGAACGCTGCTCTCGGGACCGAGGTCGGAATAATGTTCATGTATGCTTTCTCACCCGAAATGAACATATCGGGTGGGTATTCCCAAATGTTTGGCACTGCAACGCTCGAAGCTTTAAAAGGTGGCAATCATGAACTTACTCAAAACTGGACATGGATAATGTTAACATTCAATCCTGTCTTTTTTAAAGCCGAAAAATAATTTTGTGGCTGCAATCGACACAACTTGCTTATTGCCAGGCAAATACTTTATTCGATTGAAATCTACCATAACGATGCTCCAGTTCCGCGTTTATATAAACAGGGAACTGCCACTCCTATAGGATATTGTTAACAATCCCTAAATGCAATAATATGGCAAGATATTATTTTGATGTGCTGGAGTTAAATTCTACCTTAGCATCAAAAAAGGTAAATGGAAGAAAAAGCCTTATATCAAGAGTTACTAAAGTTGATTGTGCCTAAAGAAATCACAG
>CAISRK010000334.1 GCA_903887815.1 uncultured Bacteroidales bacterium
ACTTTATTACAGATTTTCAGCCTATCTCTATTTGAGAAAGTACCTATAAATGAACTATTTACAAGCAACAACTACAATTTATCTGCATTAGAAGACCCTAATCAATTGAAATTGTTTGACTTATAACCGGACAGTAGTGATTTTGCCCTTGATTTTATTAGTTCAGTACCTTTGACGGGCAAATATTTGGTGTTCGTCAGTTGACACTTTTCTAATTATTTAAACCTCAGCATGAACAGTATAAATAACTCCTTTACATTACTTAACCGAAGGTCAGACCCCGGTGGTGCAAGCGATTTTACTTTCCTCCTCGAACAGTTTGCTGACATCAGGATTATGCGTTTCCAGGTTCCCGGTTTCGGGAAATTATCGTTGCAGCAGAAAAAACTGGTATACTACCTAAGCCAGGCTGCACTATGTGGACGTGATATTATTTTTGATCAGAATGGCAGGTACAACCTTGCGATCCGCCGAACGCTCGAGAATATTTTCCTGACTTATAAGGGAACCCGGGATGGTGCAGAATGGCAGGCATTCGTTGTTTACCTCAAAAGAGTCTGGTTTTCGAATGGTATTTATCATCATTATGCATCTGAAAAATTCCTTCCGGAATTCGGTAACACATATTTTAATGTTTTGATTGAAAACAGTGATCCTGGAGGCTTTCCGGTTCGCAACGGGCAGTCACTTTCAGGGTTTATCGCTGAATTGACTCCCGTACTATTCGATCCCGCCATTTTACCTAAAAAGGTTAACCTGGCTGAAGGTTCAGACCTTGTGCTCACATCAGCCGTTAACTTCTACGAAGGTGTTACCGAATCCGAAGTTGAATCGTTTTATAAGGAAATGATACAGGCCGATCCTGAGCGTCCGCTCTCATTTGGTCTTAATTCAGGCCTGGTAAAAGAAAATGGTAAAATTGTTGAGAAAACCTGGAAGATTGGCGGTAAATACAGTGCAGCATTAGAGAAAGTCGTCACCTGGCTCGAAAAAGCAGCCATTGTGGCCGAGAACGCACACCAGCAGGCAACGCTCGAAAAACTGGTTGAATATTATAAAACCGGCGACCTTAAAACCTGGGACGAATACAACGTGTTGTGGGTCAGCGATCTGGAAAGTGAAGTGGATGTTGTTAATGGTTTTGTTGAAACGTACGAGGATCCGCTTGGCCGCAAGGCAACCTGGGAATCGCTCGTGAATTTCAAAGATAAAGAGGGGACCAAACGTGCGGTAACCATCAGCGAAAACGCACAATGGTTCGAGGATCATTCGCCGGTTGACAGCCGCTTCAGGAAGAAACAGGTTAAAGGGGTTACCGCCAAAGTAATTACGGTTGCTCAACTTGCCGGCGATTGTTTCCCGTCGACACCAATCGGGATAAACCTTCCGAATGCCGATTGGATCCGGAAAGAGCATGGTTCAAAATCAGTGACAATCGAAAATATAACTTATGCTTACGAGCAGGCTTCACAGGGCAATGGTATGCTCGAAGAGTTTGTATTATCGGAAGAAGAAAGAGCACTTTCAAAGAAATATGGCCCGCTTGCAGGCAATGTACATACCGACCTGCACGAATGCCTCGGCCATGGATCCGGACAACTTTTACCTGGAACCAGCACTGAAGCTTTGCGCAATTACCAGAGTACCCTTGAAGAAGCGCGTGCCGATCTGTTTGCCCTGTATTATATCATGGATTCCAGGATGATTGATCTCGACGTGTTGCCGTCAGTTGAGGCTGCAAAAGCCGAATACAATGCATTTATCCGTAACGGGTTACTTACCCAGCTAACGAGGATTTCACCCGGGAAAAACATCGAAGAATCGCATATGCGCAATCGCCAGCTCATTGCAAAATGGTGCTGCGAAAAAGGTGCTTCTGATAAAGTGATAGAGTATGTGCAACAGGATGGCAAAACATTTGTAAGGATAAATGATTACCTGAAGCTACGGGCTTTGTTCGGAGAGCTGTTGGCTGAAATACAGCGCATTAAATCGGAAGGGGATTATGATTCAGGCAGACATCTTGTCGAAACTTATGGCGTAAAAGTCGACAGCGAACTTCATGCGGAAATACTGGCAAGGTTCAAAAAACTGAATGTTGCTCCCTACGGAGGTTTCCTTAACCCGGTTTTCTCATTGGTTGAAGAGAACGGAATAGTATCGGATGTAAGGCTTGAATATCCGGATGATTATACCGGACAGATGTTGGGTTATTCGGAATGCTATTCCTTTCTGCCGGCCTGGCAGGATTAAGTAGCACATGAAGCACTGAATGCTCGCTTAATTTTTAAATGACTATAACTACACTATCTTGAGTAACTTAAATTCTCTTTTTTTTCAGAATGACGCTTACGCTGTTTGGCGGATAAGTAATTTCAGACGGTTTATCTCCGGTCGTTTTTTTATGACTTTTGCAATACAGATGCAGAGTGTTATTGTTGGCTGGCAGGTATACGATCTTACACACGACCCTTTTTCACTTGGTCTTATTGGCTTATCGGAGGCAATTCCTTTCCTGTTAGTGGCATTGTATGCCGGGCATGTTGCGGATATGTTCAAACGGAAAATAATTATTTCGGTAACCGCCACTGTTTATGTGGTAGCAGCTATTGTTTTGCTCTACCTGAGTTATGGTATGAATGATATCTACAAAGTTTCGGGAGTCGTTCCTTTGTATACAGTTATAGCATTTACGGGAATTGCCAGGGCTTTCTTTTATCCTGCTCAATCAGCCTATATGGCGCAGATTGTTCCAAGGAATCTTTATGCAAACTCTTCAACCTGGAACAGCACGGTTTGGCATATTGCAGCTGTATCTGGCCCTGCCGCCGGTGGATTGATTTACGGATTTGCCGGTATACACGCCGCATTTATATGCGTTGTTGCATTTTCGGCACTGAGCCTTCTGTTTTTTTATACTTCCAAATCAGTTCCTGTTCCGGCCCGTAACGAAAACGAAGGAATATTCACTAGCTTGTCGACAGGAATACGATTTGTGTTCAGTAACCAGGTCCTGCTGGGTGCCATGGCATTGGATATGTTTGGCGTTTTGTTCGGCGGTGCGGTTGCACTCCTGCCTGTTTTTGCCTCGGAGGTATTACATACCGGTCCACAGGGATTGGGATTCCTGCGGGCAGCCCCGGCATTCGGTGCCGTGTTTATGGCAATGATCCTGGCCTATCATCCGCCCGTAAAGCGTTCGGGTGTTAAACTGGTATGGGCTGTCGGTGGTTTTGGCGCCTGTATTATATTTTTCGCCCTGTCGGGGAATTTCTGGCTGTCGCTCGGGTTGCTTATTTTGAGCGGAATGTTTGATAATGTAAGTGTGATCATCCGCGGTACCATACTCCAGATGTATACACCTGATGAAATGCGCGGGCGTGTGGCCTCCGTTAATAGTTTATTTATTGGTTCTTCGAACGAACTTGGCTCATTCGAATCGGGTCTTGCAGCTAGGATCATGGGCCTTATTCCATCGGTTGTTTTTGGCGGAGGAATGACAGTGCTTATTGTTGCGGCGACTTCAGTATTTGCACCAAAACTGAGGAAGATGGAAATTAAGGGAATTAAGTAGGGTAGAAGTGGAGTAATTCTGGAATGTTGCTGAGAGGAGAGTGAGGTGAGGTGGGAGAGGAGAGGTAAGAAAATCGGAATTTGGATTTACAATTGAAAATATTAGAAATTGGAAATTTCGAATTTGAGCTTGAATTTGGGGCTTGGAATTTGGGGTTTAGGATTTGTGGCTTGGTCCGCCTCAGGCGGATAGGACTTGGTTAATGTCTTTATATCCTCATTGAGGTTACCCGATTCAGGATAAGAGAAAAAAATTAATTGTAGCGTTTCCCAAAGTGGAAACTCAGATAGCCTGTAATGAAAAACAGATTCGGATTCCTGAAAGCCATTATCGGAACAGCTTTTGGGAAAATATCCACTGTTCCTCCGATTTCGAGGGCCTGGATTTTGTCGTTCTGTGAACTGAATTCGAAATTGAACCCACCTTTCAGGTAGAGCCCGGGATAAAGTTTAATATGATCGAATCCGCTCAGAATAGGTCCCCGGCCGTAAATATCGAAATTATTCACTAGGCTTACCGGATTTGGAAAATGTTTGTCTGGATCATAGCGTTCGAGTGCTATTCTGTCGACATAGTATTGGCTATTTATTGGATCAACCTTGTAATAGGCAATGTAGAGGTAACTGGGTCGGGCAAACCCGACATCAAGCCCGCCATATGCGAATGCCCTCACTTCGACTCCCCCCCAGTAAGGTTTCCTGTTAACAAGATATTGCCGGCCAATGCCAGCACGGAGTATATAGAGGTAATTCAGTTTCCCGTAAAAATAACCACGAGGGTTTGGAAAATTGTCGTTGTACCTTTTTATCTGGTTGGGAGCACGCATTTCGAGAAGATCGAAATCAAGCATGCGGTTTTTGTAAAATGTTTTATTATATCCGATGCGGTATCCGAATCCATACCCGAGTGTATGCAACATAAAATTAGCGGATTTTTCCTTACGCAACAAAAATCCCATGTCGACAGTGTCGGCATCGGAAATATCCTGAGCCATCAATGTAACCGGGAAAATGGTTATTAGGATTAAGAGATAAAAAAACCGCATAAGTTGTATTTTTATGCTGTAACAACTGAGCTACGGTTTGGTTGCATTGGATTAAAGTAATTGCAATGCGAGTAAACCGCAGCCTTTACCTGCTTTCTACTTTGTACCGGTTATGTTCCCCATAAGCAGCACATTGTTCGGTAGATCCACAGGAGGCAAGAAGAATCGAGAGAATTACAATCGCTGCAAGAAAAGCTGCTAATTTCTTCAGAGGATAACTTTAATGATTACGTTTAAAAGTAATCTGATTGTTTTACAAAAGTATTTACTATTTAGTTACTAATAACATATTTAGCCCATATTTATTGTATTTTATCAACGCAGAGTTGTTTAAAACTCATTATTAAACAATCAGCAATAAATGCTTTTTGGTTCGCGCTTACTTAGCTGGTGCTTTATGTCCTTGTAAACTTCAGAAGTTAATGTTCGTTTTTTACAAAGGTAATAACGAATTGAAAGTGAAATTGTTTTAACCGCTCAATAATTATAAGCTCATGACATTTTATCTGGATTTATTTTGTCATAAAGAACCTGGAAGACAGGCTATTTTTCGGCAAGTTCATCCGCTTTATACTATTCCGGTACTTTTTAGAATATAGGACGGCCCAAAGAAATATTGAGTTTGAACAGGCTGACGTTATATTCGGTCCGGGCTTTAAGTAAACTTAACCGGCTTTCCGATTCAAGGGTTTCGGCGTCGAATAAATCGAGGTTCGTAATTGATCCTGTTCTGAAACTTGTTTCCGCCAGCGAACGTGCTTCCTCCGCCTGCTGAACCTGTAATTCCGATTGTGCGATTTTGCGGTATGCAGCTTTCAGATTCGCATCGCTCTGGTATACTTCCGTTGAAATATCGCGGCGGGTAAGCTGCTTATCCTGTTCAGCCATATTTATGTCGGTCGAAGCCATTGCCAGGCTGTATTTTTGGCGCGAAGCTGTGTAGATAGGAACCCGCAGCGTTAACCCTGCGGTATAATTAGCTTTTACTTTGTTCAGTTCAGGGAAGTAGCCGTTTTTGAATCCGCCTGATGTGAAAGCTGAAATTACAGGATTATTCTGAACTTTGACCGCTTCGAGGTTGAGCTCGGCATGTTTCTGCTTCAGGCTGGCAAGCGTCATTTCAGCACGGTGGTTATAAGCAAAAGCAATGATAGCTGTCGGTCTGCGGGCTGTTGATTTCCATTTTATGGTATTCACCGGTTTCAAGATTCAGAAGGTTCAAATCAGTTTGAGGATGGTGAATGGTGAAGTAACCGTTGTCGCTGGTACAAAACATCAGAAATTTTCCGTTGGGCGAAATTTTGGGGAAACTGATGCTTTTCCCTATTTTTTTACTTGAGATAATGGTGTCCACCGAGCCCCAGACATTCGTATTGACATCGTAGGCAATGCGCAGCAAATCATATTTTCCCTGAATCCGGTCATCCAGATTGGTAACCACAGGCGCACTGATAAAATAAATGAATTTGCCGTCGGGCGACCAGTTCGGGAGGTTCTCCCGACTTGCCGTTGAAACTTTGGGCGAAGTAGTCAGGGTATTCTTTTCAATGTCGTACACCACAATGTCGGAGAATTCATCGGATACTTCCATTCGGGTTTCGCCGGTTCCAAAATGCCAGTTGATTTTATTCACCGAATAGGCAATGTGTTTTCCGTCGGGATGCCAGCAAGGATAAGTTCCGGCGCTGAGCGTATATTTATTTTTGGTGTCAATCTTGCGTAATTTACCGTCCTGGATGATTATTGTTCCGCCGTGAATGGCGCGGATATGAATCATCATGCTGTTCGGGTCGTTGTGCCTGAACGAATGGCAATTGAGGCAGCCATACTCAAATGACTTATTTTCAAGGATAGGCTTTTGATCAAAATTCTCCAGGTTTCGCTGATAAATCCCCAGGTTATTCCAGACTCCATAGGCGGTATTTATCAATCGGTAAGCCAGATGATTATCGATGCCTTCCTTCGATATTTCATTGGTAATGGGCTGAAACTTTTGCCAGTTTCCGTCATTTTGCCTGACAAATACATCGACGAATAACTTTTCACCCATCCCTTTTTTCAGCAATTTGTGCCAGGAATCAATCCCCATTTGTATGGATGGACTTTTGCTTCTGACCACCATTTGATTGTCTTCGCCCGTGTGTATCCTGACTTCATATTCGGTACCCGGCTCCTGAACCGTGAAATTGAGCGGAGCCATATTGGACGGAATTAAAATACCGGTGTAATCCGGAAAAATCGCAGGAAGCCGGCTTACTTCCGTGAAATTCTCAATCTTTGAATGACAGGAATTCAAAGTAATCAGAATCAAAGCAGCAAAGAGGTAGATAGATTTTTTAATCATCGAACATCAGTTTTAGTCTTTAAGACATTGGTGACTTTAGGATTTAAATACAACAAATAATACCAGAAGGTTTCGCCGTAGATCGGAGAGCGTCGTGTAGGGAAAGAGTGTTCAGAGCCGTGTAGATCTCGGTGGTCGCCGTATCATTAAAA
>CAISRK010000335.1 GCA_903887815.1 uncultured Bacteroidales bacterium
AACAATATTTTCAAAACCAACCCGATCGCCAATATTGCCAGCACAGGTTATGACAGCAGCAACGGGCGAATGTTTCAATCGGATATCAGAGTCATCCAGGACCTTTCGATGGTTGTCAACAACCTGAGCGTTGAGGTTGCTGCCTCCTACGATAACAATGCAACCTATGCTGAAAGTCAAAGTAAAACCTATGCTTACCAGGTAAATACACCGGTAGTTGATCCTTCTACCGGCGCTGTAACCAAGAATTCACTAATGTTGGGCAATGAAAGTGCATTAGCTTATAGTAGCTCTCTTTCGAATCAGTTTATTACCTCTGGCCTGGAAGCTAAGGTTTTATACGACAGATCTTTCGGGAAAAATAACCTAATTGCCAGTGCGATATTTCGTCAGGAGAATGATATACCTTCAGGAAGAAACTTAACCAGAAAAAGACAGTACTTTGTTGGAACCGCTGGCTATGATTTCAAAGAAAGGTACATGCTTGATTTGGTTATTAATCACTATGGGACCAGTCTTTTAAGTGCAGGGGATAAATTTCGGACCTATCCCGCTATTTCAGCAGGCTGGGTAATCTCCAAAGAATCTTTCTTTACTTCCAGGTCTTTTGATTTGCTAAAGCTTCGGGCCTCATGGGGGAAATCTGGTTATGATGGCAGCCTTCAATACGAACTTGACCGACAGTACTGGATTGCCGGAACCGGATACACTTTTCAGGATGGAAATGTTTCGTTTGGAGGAACAAAGGAAGGACCTCTTCCTGTAGGATACTTAACCCCTGAAACCGGCGCAAAAGTGAATTTAGGCCTTGATCTGAAAGCTTTTAAAAGACTCACATTCACCGGTGATGCATTTTATGAAAGACGAAGCGATATTTTGGTTAGTGCCAACAATATTATATCGTCGGCTATAGGTATTCCGTTACCCAGTATTTGTGCCGGCATAAACGATGTTAAAGGATATGAAATATCGGCAACCTGGAATGAGGATACCCGTCCGTTTAAATATTATGTACAAGGCAATTTTTCTTTAGCCAAAACAAAAATTATTGAGAATAATGAAGGCTATGTCCCATATGATTATCTATCGAAAAAAGACAAAGCTGTCGGGCAGTTCTATGGATTACAGGCCATTGGATATTTTAACGATCTGGTAGATATTAACAATAGCCCAAAACAGAAATTCTCAGATGTAAAACCAGGGGATATTAAATACAAAGATCAAAATAACGATGGTGTTATTGATCAGTACGATGTAATTGCATCAGGATATTCAACCGCTCTTCCTGAAATTTATTATGGCATAAAATTAGGATTTGAATACAAGGGTTTCGGGGTTGATGCACTATTCCAGGGGATTTCGAACTACAGCCAGGTTCTCAATACGGCCAGTGTTTATTGGCCGCTGCGCAACAACACAAATATATCAACCTGGTATCTCAACGATAATGTTCGTTGGACCGAAGCCACAAAAGCCACTGCTAATCTTCCCAGACTGACTACGCTCGACAATGGCAATAATTTTCAAAACAGTACGCAATGGCTTGTCGATGGATCCTATTTTAGTCTTCGAAACCTCAATGTCTATTATAATCTTCCTCAATCTTTAAC
>CAISRK010000336.1 GCA_903887815.1 uncultured Bacteroidales bacterium
ACTTTATTACAGATTTTCAGCCTATCTCTATTTGAGAAAGTACCTATAAATGAACTATTTACAAGCAACAACTACAATTTATCTGCATTAGAAGACCCTAATCAATTGAAATTGTTTGACTTATAACCGGACAGTAGTGATGTTGAACCTAAAATCAGTATGATTAGGAATTAGTCTTTACAGCCACAAGAGTTCCACTTTAAAACTGGATTTCACGGATAAACAGTTCCAGATCATCGGGTTTGATCTTTTCGGGAAGCTTTATATTTAGTTTTATCGATCCCTTTTCCCTTGTCGGATAGGCGGAAATGCTTACTTCACAGATTCCGTTATCCTTAATACTTACAAGACCCGGCGTTTCCTGTGAATAAAGCAAAAGCACAACATTGGCGGGAGTAATACTTTTGGTGGTTTTGGTGTTGCGAACAGCAATTTCATACTGGCCGGGCAAAGGAATAAAAGGCGAAATATCGGCTTCGTAAACGCCGTTTGCAAATACAAAACCATCGAGTTTGCCGGCACTCAGTTCACTGCTGGCTTTTTGTTCACCTTTTACCCATGGAGTGCCATAATCGTCGCGATCGGAAACCATAGTATTGTGATCTTTTGTGTCGTTAACATAAAATGCAGCTAACCGTTTGATTATCGGAGGCAGGCTGCTTTCGGTACAGCGGAATCTTAACCTGCTCACCGTGAACGGTTTAAACTGATCGATTCGCTTGTATCCAACCGATATGCCTGACGACACCTGAAACCAGTTACCACCGGCATTGCCTTCAATTACATAATGCTTTACACGTTCGCCGAAAGCGATATCCTCCTGTATTATAACATGATCTACCAGTGTCGGTTTGTCGAAATTAAGCTCAACAACATTTCCTTTCCCTGATGTTTCGGCAATGCTTTTTCCGAACCGCCTGGTGATTTCGGCACCAAACTGTTTGTAAAGAGCAACATCTTCGGGCGGAATAAGACCGGTTGTATCGGGAGCCGAATTAAGCAGCAACTGGCAGCCGTGGCCTACAGAATTGTAATAAATATCGATCAGTTCGCTGCAGGAGCGGAGTTTACTATAATTGGCAGGGCTCCAGAACCAGTCGTGGTTTTTAAGGGTTACATCTACTTCGGCTGGCATCCACACTTCGCCGTCGGGATCGCCGTGTGCGGCAGTGGCTGTACCTGAATGGGCATCGCTGACTTTCACACTGTTCCAGGCAGGATAAGGGGCAAATCCCCGCTCGTTGCCCACCCAGCGGATATCGGCAAACGGACCCTGGAAGACAATGGCATCGGGGGCATATTTCTTTATAATATCTTCGAGCGGGACAACCACGCTGCCATCGAACCAGATTTCGGAAATTCCCGGTGTCCTCGAAAGCACTTCTTCCCATTGCCTGCGGAGAACCTGGTTGTATTCTTCCTGCCTGGCAGGGTCTTTAGTGCGTCCGCCGCCTCCTGCGTAAGCGCCAAAGGATTCGTCGCTGGGCGAAATGTAGATCCCGAGTTTCATCCCCCTCTTTACGCAGGCTGCTGACAAATCGGCCAACACATCGCCTTTGCCGTTTTTGTAAGATGTGTTTTTAATGCTGTATGGGGTCGTTTCGGTCTGCCACCAGCAAAAACCCCCTGCATGCTTGGCTACATACATAATCATTTTAGCACCCCACAATTCGGCCACATCAATCCATTGGTTTACATCCAGTTTGTCAGGATTGATCCTGCTGAGCGGTGTTGAATGATTATCGGCGGATGTGCCTTGCCAGGTTGCCGGGTCGAAATGGACGAACATGGTTTGTTCAAGTTGCTGCCATACAATCTGTTTTGGTGCCGGAACTGCCGGTTGACGCGTAAGCTGTTGTGCAAAAGCAGTTTGCAAAGCAGGAATCAGCAACAGGCTGAACAGGAGAAGTGTTTTTCGGCTCATGCAATCCGGGAATTAATCTGTAACGGGTTGGTATGGTAAAGTATAAAATCAGAAATACTTATATACAAATGTACTATTTAACAAGTTGAAACCTGAAACTGTCCCGAAAATACCAAAAAGCGGGTTAGTATGCAGGCGAAAGCTCCGAAAAGCGTATTTTTGCATCCTCAAAAATAACATCCATTGAATATTGCAGCACTTGTTTCGGGTGGCGTCGACAGTTCGGTTATGTTGCACCTGCTTAAAGAGCAGGGTCACGAACCGGTGATCTTTTACATCCGTATCGGCATGAAGGATGATGAAGGATTCCTTGATTGTTCATCGGAAGAGGATATCGAACTTACAACATGGCTTGCCAAATATTACGGGCTCAGGATGGAAGTGGTTCCCCTGCACAAGGAATACTGGGACAACGTGATGGCTTATGCACTTGATGCCGTAAGGAAAGGGCTTACACCCAACCCGGATGTAATGTGCAACCGCCTGATAAAATTCGGCGAATTCGAAAAATACTGGGGCAAGGATTTTGACAAGATTTCCACAGGTCATTATGCCAATACGGTTTTTGAAAATGGCAAAACGTGGCTTGCAACAGCCAAAGATCCGGTAAAAGACCAGACTGATTTCCTTGCACAGATCACGTATCCGCAGGTGAGTAAGCTTATGTTCCCTGTCGGGAACCTGATGAAAAGCGAAGTCAGGGCCATTGCCCACAGGCAGAATATGCCCAGCGCCCACCGTCGCGACAGCCAGGGAATCTGTTTCCTCGGCAAAGTGAATTATGTGGATTTCCTGAGGAAATACATTGGCGAAAAGGAAGGTAAAATTGTTGAACTGGAAACGGGTAAAATCCTTGGCAAACACAAGGGATACTGGTTCCATACCATCGGGCAGCGCAAAGGCTTAAACCTGGGTGGCGGTCCATGGTTCGTGGTAAAAAAGGATTCGGCTGAAAACACCATTTTTGTTTCCAACGGCTACGATCCGGAATCGCAATACGGTGAAGTGATCAGCCTTCTTGATTTTCACTTTATAAGCGGAAATCCATGGACGGAAGAATCATCGGAACATGAAGTTACATTCAAAATCCGCCATACTCCTGATTTCACAAAGGGAATCCTGAAGAAAACAGGTGAGAACTACGTTATTCAATCGTCGGTACCAGTTTCGGGAATTGCTGCAGGGCAGTTTGGTGTGGTTTACGATATGGATACGCGGATTTGTTTCGGGAGCGGGGTGATTGGGTGACGGACGAATTGACAATTCGGCAATGTGGCAATGAGTTTATGAGGCAATTTGAAAATGAGGCAATTTGAAAATGCAGGCCGATATAATCGAGCGCTGAACCCTGGAATAAACTATTAAACTTTTAATGCCAGAATAAAGATGAATATTAAGAAAGTGGGCATTATAGCTTCCCTGATTTTATCGGTTGCTCTATTCTCGTGCGACCGCGGGCCGGTTTATGAAAGTTACCAGAAGATAAAAAATTCGACCTGGGACCGCTTCGAAATCCTGCAATTCGAGATACCGGTTGAAAAAGAAGCCCTGATCTGTGACATCAGCGTTGTGGTGCGCTGTTCGGAATCGTTTCAATACGATGAACTTCCTTTTTATGTAATTATGACCACTCCTTCGGGCGAAGAACGTATGCGCGAAGTAACCGTTCCGGTACGTGAAAAAGGCAAACTGATATTAGACCCGGAAACGGCTAAAACGGAATCGCGGCTTGTTCTCTGGAAAGGTATAAATATGGCCGATAAGGGCAAATGCAAGCTCACTTTCGAAAATATGATTCCCAAGATCCAGACGGAAGGGATTGTGGAGATCGGGATTGTGGTGACCCGAACAAAAAACTAAGCTGATACTCTCTTCCCGATTTTTTGACAATCTCAGGTTGATGTTCTTTCTGATTTTACAACCAGGGAATTCAACTGCTATTTTATTTTAAAAAGTTTCAGTAAGCGCATCAGGGTATAAGTCTGTTTGGGTGTCATATGAATATGTAAAGTATCCTAATATGAGACTTTTTTTACTATTTCTGTTTTTATTGATTAGCCAGATATCGGAGGCTAATACATACACTGTAATAACCGGAGGCGACGATGGGTATCAACTTCGTTATTATATAAACATAGCATCACCCGGTGACACAATTTATATCAGCAATGTACTTGCTGGGATCACTCTGACTACTTCCGAGATCGTTATTGATAAACCACTGAGTATTATAGGTGCTTTTACAACTCAGTTTATTGAACGCTCAAACGCTTCGGGAACTCCGGCTTTCCGGATACTCAGGTTTGTTAATAGCGGAAATGTTTATATTAAAAATATTGAAATTAAAGGAGGGGTCTCGCCCATTGTGAATAACAAGGCTTCAAATGGCGGAGGAATTGTGATTAGTGATACAAATTGTCGTGTGATACTGGAAAATTGCAAAATATATGCAAACCATGCCGCAAATGGGTTAATAATTTCTTTACCGAATTACACTCCGCAGTTTAATGGTGGTAAAGGAGGTGGAATAAGTAATGGCGGAAATTTATTATTAATAAATTGTCTAATAGAGTCTAACAAGGCTGGGGATGGAGGCAGAGCTCACTATTTTAAAGATGAACCCCTTGGAGAGTGGCAATGCTTTGATGGGGGATCTGGTGGGGGAATAGTTAATTTTTACAAATTATCCTTGATTAGCTGCACATTATCCAGCAACAAAGCCGGCAATGGTGGAGTATTTTATAATCCTATAATGCCTTATGAGAGATGTTTAGGGTATGCAGGAAATGGTGGGTCGCAACGCCTTATGATTGATATTGCGAAGAGACTTAATCATTCTATTTTTGACGTTAAAATATG
>CAISRK010000337.1 GCA_903887815.1 uncultured Bacteroidales bacterium
AGGGTTCGACGACACTGGTTTTGAGAAATGTGATATAGTGCTTTTTTGAATCGTCAGATTTTAAAGTGTTTAAAAGCGGAGAAGTAACTATCGCCTCAATTTCAGAAGTTTTCCTGAGAATTACATCGGTGCGGAATCCGAACGATTGTTCTATCAGATCCTCGATCAGTTGAATATGCTCCACCGGGTCCGAATTGTCAGAATTAAAAACCACATTTCCGCTCTGTATATAGGTCTTAACATCAGCAAAGCCTGCCTCTGAAAATACTTTGCGCAAAAGTTCCATTTTTATAATCTTCTGGCCTGAAACATTTATCCCGCGGAGGAATGCAATATATCGTAACATGAAATTTTAGTTCAAAGGTTCAAAGGTTCAAAGGTTCAGAGGTTCAATAGTTCAAAGGTTCAAAGGTTCAGTTGTTCAAAAGTTCAAAGGGGCATACTCATCTTCAAATTCTCATATCCCATAAAGCATTCCGCCACATCCAATTCGCTCCTGAATCCCTTATTTATCAGAACCTGAACCATGGTCTTGCAACTCCCATCATTCCCAAGGGAATCATACTTAGGATCAGGAACAGTGCTATTCCTGTCCATATCAGGGTGCGACGGTGCTTGCTTCGTGAGTCTGGAATGCGTTTCACGAGTATGCTGCCGGTTTGGGCAAGTGCAATAGCCACAATGTTAGTAAAAGTATGTTCAACAGCCCAAAACCTGAGGACAGGATCTTTCATTGCAGCCCCGAAATTGCTCATCGCCTCTGCTGTTAGAGGGCTCAGGACAAAATAAAGCAATATGCCAATTAACAGTTGAAGGTGAAGGCTGCTTAAGAAAACGAGCGACCATTTTTTCTCCGATGCTGTGTAGGCTGTTTTGGAGGAAAGCCCTTTAGCCGCATAAACAAGTACAAATATTGCGGCTACAAGAATAAGCCATCGGTTCCATGAGTGTAAAAAGAGCGTGATCGTATAAAAGGTGTTCATTATCATAAAGTTTTATATATAAACGGTTAGCATGTTGTTTTTGTTTCGGTTTCCCGAAAGTTTTAACATGGTAAAGGCTTTGTCAGGCAATGATTAATGCAGCTATCGAAGTAGAATGAACTTTATTAAAGAAAAATGCAAAAATCCATAGGGTATTTCCTTTCTGAAGTATCTTATAGTTGTAAACAAGCACTAACTTTAACCTCATAATTTAATAGCCATGAAAACTACCCTTAAACTTTTATTCAGGATTGGTATCATAATCATCTTTATGTCGGGTTATGGCTCAACCTACGGGCAAAACGGCAATGATACCTATTATACTATAACCGGGCAGCTGAAAGATTCGAAAACCGGAGAAAAAATCAGTTATGCAACCATAACCGTGCCGGGCTCTGGAATTGGAACTGTATCAAATATCGATGGTGAATTTACGCTCAAAGTCAGCAAGACACTGAACATTGATATTTTTGAAATTTCGCACCTGAGTTATGCTACAACAAAATTTAAAATCAGCGAATCGATAGGGAAGGATAAAACCTATTACCTTGACCCGCAATTTACACTGCTGACAGGGATTTCAGTTATACCGCAGGATGCCAGGAGGCTCGTGGAAACAGCTCTTAAAAACATTAAGAAGAATTACAGCGAAGTGCCCAATAGTATGACCGGTTTCTACCGCGAAACAATAAAACAGCGCCGCGAGTATCTTTCAATTTCCGAAGCCGTAGTCGATATTTATAAGGCACCTTACAATACTTATCAGAATGACCAGGTCAGGATTTTCAAAGGACGTAAAGGTACGAATGTGAAAAAGGCCGATACCTTAATGGTTCAACTGCAGGGCGGTCCGAATGTGTCGTTGTTGCTCGATATAGTAAAGAATAAAGACCTAAGTATAGCACTCGATAACCTCGACAATTACCGCTTCGAATTCGGATCGCTGGTAAATATCGACGACAAACCAAACTGGGTGGTTAATTTCTCCCCGAACGTGGTTACTGAAGAACCGCTGTATTACGGAAAACTTTTTATCTCGCAGGAAGATGTGGCTATTACCAGGGTTGAATTCAACCTTGATCTGAGAGATGAAGATAAAGCATCGCGCCTTTTTGTACAGAAAAAACCGATGGGACTGATTTTTATGCCCACTGCAACAAGTTACCTTGTTACCTATAAAAAACAAAATGGAAAGTATTTTCTGAATTACGTGAGGGTCGACCTAAAATTCCGCTGCGACTGGAAGAAGAAACTGTTTAAAAATTACTACACCATTATGTCGGAACTTGCTATTACCGACAGGCATGAAGATAAAGTTGATAAATTTGCAAACCAGGATCTATTCAGGTACAACATGGTTTTCGCCGAAAAGGTTGAAAGTTTCCTCGATCCCGATTTCTGGGGCGAATACAATATCATCGAACCTGAGGAATCCATTGAGAATGCAATCAAGAAGATTTCAAAAAATATGAAGAAGTAAAAGCAGGTTTGAAGTCAGTGGTTGGAAGTCAGAAGCAGGAAGAGTTTAAACATAATCCTAATCTTCTGACTTCCTGCTTCCGATATCCAGCATCAACCATCCACCGTCTACCATTTCTCTATGCCTCTCATTGATATATACATACAAAAAAAGATCCAGGGTGGCGACATCCGTGAGTTTGAGAGGCTTTTCACTAAGTATTACGAACCTTTATGCTTGCATGTAAATAAGATTCTCCGTGATATGGATACTGCTGAGGATATTGTACAGGAATTCTTCTATAATTTCTGGAAAAACAGGGAGACGTTCACCGCGAAGATTTCATTAAATGCCTACCTGTATCAATCGGTCCGTAACAATGCACTTCACTATCTCGAACATCTTGCCGTAAGGCAGGAATATGCACAGAACGTATCATCGGGGAACACCGATGAAATTCCGGCAGAACAGTTTACAGGTGTTGAAATGCAGGATCTCGAAAAAGTTATCAGTTTGACACTGAAACAAATGCCCGCACGGTGTTCGGCCATTTTCAGGATGAACCGCTTTGAAGGGAAGAAATACCGCGAGATTGCCGAAATTCTTTCCATTTCGGTAAAAACCGTTGAAGCCGATATGGGGAAAGCATTGCAGATCTTCAGGAAAACTCTGAAGGAATTTACAGGGGAGGAAATCAGCATAAGCAGCTGATTAAATTGTAGTTGATTTAACGGACTTGTGTTTTGGAATAAAGATACCACGCCATGAAAACAGATAATACCAGCCAGCCGGATGCCGAAATACTTGCTAAATACCTGTGTGGCGAAATGAATGAAGTGGAAGAACGTGCCTTTATGGAAGAAATATCGGCTTCGGAACAGAAATTAATTATGCTTGAAACGATGAAAAAACAATGGTCAGCCATCGAAGGTTATACCGACAATCGAAAACCGGATACTTCAAAAGCCTGGAATAAACTCCATGCCCGGCTCGAAGACGATAATTTAATTCCTGCCAAGGCTACGGCTGGCCGTAACAAGCTGATGCCAATCCTGCTGCGGGTTGCTGCGGTAGTATTAGTATTGATTGCCACAGCAGTTGTGATCTTCATGAGTCAGAAATCGGAAACCCTGCCTCCGGCCGAAATGGTGAAACTGAATACTGTTAATGAGAGTAATACCCTGGTGAAAACCCTTACTGATGGATCCGTGATTTATATTGCACAAAATTCGATGTTTTCATTTCCAAAAGAATTTGAAACAGGATCACGAAATGTGGGGCTCAATGGCGAAGCATTTTTCGATATAGCTTCAAACCCGGCGAAACCTTTTATTATTGAGACCGATGAAGCATTTATTCAGGTCCTGGGAACGGCGTTCAATGTTAAAACACAGAACGGCAATGGTTTTGAATTGGTTGTCGACAGGGGTAAAGTTAAAGTAACACTTAAAAAAGATCCTTCCCACAGCGAATTTGTAACTGCCGGCGAGAAAATAAGCACCGTAAAGAACAGCCTGGTGAAAACAAAGCAATCTCCTGCTGATGCCAATACCTGGTACAGGCAGCGGATGCATTTCAAGGACGAATCGCTGCTGAATATTATAAGCGTGCTTAATCGGAATTTCAATACTACATTTGTAGTCGGCGATAAACAAACCGGGGACCGGAAACTCACAGTTACTTTCAGCAACGAAACTGCAGCTACCATGACCGAACTTATCTGTATGACCCTCAACCTGAAAAGCCAAACCATAAATGGGTCTGTTGTATTATCCGACAAGAATACAAGGCAGCACTAAACCTTTAGCCAGGTATGCCTGTTTTTCAATATTCAAAGCCTGTATGAGTTTTACGGGCTTTTTATTATTTTTGGTTAATACAGCAACAGGGCAGGGGACCATGCTCGAAAAGCGCCTCAACATCCCCAAACAAATTACCACTCTCTACAATGCCCTCAACCTGATTTCGCAAAAAGCAGATGTGCTTTTTATTTACGACAGCCAGGTTGTAGAGAATAACAAAAGAGTAAAACTCGAGGCTCAGAATGAACCATTACGCCAGGTGCTTGACGAAATCATCGCTAATCCTGAAATTTCGTATAAGGTAATAGGGCAGCATATTCTTATTTATAGAATTCAGAAAGCGGTAATTCCGCTAAAAGAACCACAGCCGCAAATTCCGGTTAAGGATAGCATCACGACTCTTTTAGTCAAGGGACATGTGTTTGATAATGAGAGCAAAGCAGCTCTTTCATATGCCTCGATAGGAATAGCGGAAGAGAATATCGGTATCATAGCAAATGCCGACGGATTTTTCCAGCTGAAGATCCCGGTTTCGTATGCAGGTTCAAAGTTAATCGTATCGCATATGGGTTACCTGAGCCAGAGTATCCCGATTGGGTTATTAAGCGAGCAGCAGGTTGATATTTATCTGAGTCCGAGGGTTATTTCACTCCAGGAAGTTATCATCAGGTATATCGATCCGAAAGTAATTATTCAGAAAGCCATGAAGCAGCGGGAACTGAATTACAGCAGCGAACCCGTTTATCTTACTTCGTTTTACCGCGAGGGTGTTCAGAAAAACAGGAAGTACCTGAGTTATTCGGAGGCGGTGTTTAAAGTTTATAAATCGGCCTATACACATAACGAATATGCCGACCAGGTAAAGTTGCTAAAGTCGCGTAAAATTGAGAACGAAAGTCCTGCCGATACTGTTTATGTAAAACTGAAGGCTGGAGTTCAGTCGGCATTGCAGCTCGATATTGTGAAATGCATACCTGGGTTTCTTGAAATAACTCCACCCCTGGATTATACCTATACCTATTCCGACCTGGTATCGTTCAATTCCCGGGATGCATATGCCATTACGTTTGTTCAGAATAAGGATATTAAAGAGCCGCTGTTCAGGGGAACCCTTTTTATTGATAAAGAGAACTTTGCGATTCTCGGTGCCGATTTCGAAGTTAATCCTGAATACCTCGACCTGGCTGCCCAGGACCTTGTGCTGAAGAAAAGCCGGAGGCTTATTGTAAAGCTTGAAAAAATCAATTATTCATTACGATACACAGAGTTTAACGGCAAATATTATCTCAGTCATGCACGCTGCGATATTAACCTGAAGACGCGTCTGAGACATCATCTTTCAACCGATAATTTCAATACGTTCCTCGAATTTGCAACCTGTCATATCGATACGCTGAATGTGGTTAAATTTCCAAAACAGGAAGTGCTTAAGCCTGCAATGTTTTTCTCGGAAGCAATGTTCGATAACGGCGACTCGTTCTGGAACGATTACAACATTATTGTTCCTGAGGATAAACTGGCCGAAGCGCTTTCGAAAATTATAGGGAAGATCGAAAAGATAGAATAAAAACACAACCCTGTTGTTCAGGTAAAGAAAGTTCAAACTGGAATCTCAAACCTGAACTTCTTTCCACTTACCTCTTTTGAAATAGTACCATGCGAGCAGTGCAATGAGGGTTTCGGCAATAGGAATAGCCAGAAATGCTCCGGTTGCCTTCATGCCGAGACCTGATGCCATAAAATAGGCCAGCGGAATCTGGAATAACCAGAAGCATACAAAGTTAATGATGGTAGGTGTACGCGTGTCGCCGGCTCCGTTGAGAGCCTGTGTCATTACCATTCCAATCCCGTAAAAGATGTATCCTGCACCCATGATCTGCAGAGCCTGGACACCAAATCTCACAACCGTTTCATCGTGTGTAAAGAAACGGATTATCGGGTTGGCGAAAAACAGGAACAGTACCATTACAAAACTCATGAAAATAGCATTGTACCTGGCAGTCAGCATAACACTCTGTTCCGCCCTGAGGGTTTGACCTGCGCCAAGGTTCTGGCCGACAAGGGTTGCAGCGGCATTACTTAGTCCCCATGCAGGCAATATAAAGAAAACAACATTACGGATAGCGATCTGGTAACCGGCCGAGGCACTTGTACCTCCTGTTTCAGCAACAAGACGAGCCAGTATGATCCAGCTTCCGCTGGCAATTATGAATTGAAGAGTAGCAGGCCAGCCTATACTAATAATTGTTTTGATGATGGGCAAATCAATCCTGAAATGATTCCTGCGGAATTTTATTATCCCTTTTCCCTTGAACAGGTGGTAACACTGATAAATCACACCTGATGTACGTCCTGTTACGGTTGCCATGGCTGCTCCCTTTATTCCGAAGAAATGGATAAGGACCGGGCAAAGAAGTATATTAATGAAACTGGCAATCCATAAGCTTTTCATAGCCATGGCAGCATCGCCTGCACCACGGAATATGCCATTGATCAGGAACAGAAACATGATGGCCGAACTGCCGGCAAACATAATCCTGGTAAAAATGGCTCCGTCAGCTACCACTTCCTTGCTGGCACCCATAAGTCGTAATATTTCCGGGGCAAAAAACGTCCCTGTAATGCTGATAAGCAATGTTCCAAATATTGAAACTACAAGGGCCTGCGCCCCGGCATGGGCAGCTGCGTCAGGATTTTTTTCTCCGATCCTGCGCGCTACAATAGCTGTTGCGGCTGTGCTCAATCCGATTGCTACCGAATAAACGAGTGAAATAACCGATTCGGTGAGACCAACGGTTGCAATGGCATTTTGCCCAAGCTTGCCCACAAAAAACATATCTACCAGGGCGAAAACACTTTCAAGACTTAGTTCAAGAATCATCGGAACAGCAAGCAAAAACACTGCTTTCCGGATATTACCTGTTGTATAATCCTGTTCAGTACCGCTAAGCGATTGCTTAACAAGCAGATATGCTCTTTTGTAAATACTGGCTTGTTGTGTCTCGGGCATACAGGGTATTGACTATCAGTAAACTTTGGAAACAGTATATAACAAAACCGGGTACCGAAAGTTCTTCCGAATTCAGGGGGAATACTGGTTTTAGCCAGTTTTCATCATAGTACCATCAACCATTTTTTATCCTCTGTTCTCCATTAACTATTCAGAAGCCTGTCAATTTCCACATTTTGTTCTTCGCTGATTTCCACCGTTTTGTTGAAATTATTCCAGTTGATGATCTGGCGTTCGACACCCTCCCAGCGGTAAACATCGAGGAAACTTCCGCCGCGCTTGATATCCTGGACTTTATAGTATTTAAATAAATGAACAAGGTTGCCGGAGTTTACATCCTGGCCTGAGAAAGTAATGCGGATGAGGCAGTTTTCCGGATAGGCCAGAACGGTTTTTAAATGTTGCAGGGGAACAGGGTTTTCCGGGTCATCGAGCCTGAGGTTGATGTACCACGATATTTCAACCAGTGGCCTAGAAAATGCATGTTTGAGCAAGGTTTTTTTGACATTATTTTCGATAAGGAACATATCGAAGGTTGCATCGCAGTCGACAATGGGTTTTCCTTTATTGCCAACCCGTGCCGAAAGATATATTTTATTATTATTATGTCTTATGTAGATGTTATCGGTAAGGAAAAAATCCTTCGGCCGTTGTATAAACAGGTATGCAAGGTATCCCCCGAAAAACGGAGTGTAGGCCAGGCCTATACAGGATTCGATAACAATAATTACTTTTCCGGCAATACCGGTAGGGATAATCTCGCCATATCCTATTGTTGAGAAAGTGACCAGGCTGAAATACAGGTAATCGAAAAAACGAAGTTGGGTCAATGGGTCTTTTGTGTTGATTGACAGGCTGTTGAAAAGATAAAACACAACTCCGAATATAAACACTATAACCAGGTAACCCGCAATTCCCCTGATTACGGTATTCCGGATGCGGTTATCCTTGAAATAATGAATGACCTTTTTATAGAATTTTCGCTTTGGTTCCATAAGTAGTGTTTCCGGCGTTTATTGAAGACCAGTAAATATATAATTATTCTAAGTTGATGCTCGCTGTTTGTTCAAACAAATATACGTAATCGATGAGATTATTATTACAAGCAGAAAATGCGTATTCCCCATCAAAATATGTCAGCGATCCGTCCTTGCAGAGTCCCTGCAAAATTGACGCGGAATAAAGAACAGTTTTCCACCCTCTACCTTCCACCTTCGACACTCCACTCTCCACTCTCACCTCTCACCCCGCCCCCTGCCCCTCGTCCTTTCTCATATCTATGAATTTATATTTAATTAACACCCCTTGGTAGATTCTGGGTTTTTCAGCCTTAAAATTTCATACGGTTTGCCTACCTTTGCACCCTCAAAAACGAATCGCTTTTAAGTTTATGGAAATACCAAGCAAATACGATCCCAGGTCGATTGAAGACAAGTGGTACAGCTTCTGGCTCGAAAATAAATACTTCCGTTCGGTTCCCGACGACAGGGAGCCTTACACCATTGTAATTCCTCCGCCAAATGTTACCGGTGTATTGCATATGGGCCACATGCTCAATAACACGATACAGGATGTGCTTGTGCGCCGTGCGCGTATGCTTGGCAAAAACGCATGCTGGGTTCCCGGAACCGACCACGCATCCATAGCTACCGAAGCCAAAGTAGTTGCCAAACTGAAAGAAGAAGGCATTGAGAAATCGGATCTTAAACGCGAATCGTTCCTCGAACATGCCTGGGAATGGAAAGAAAAACATGGAGGCATCATTCTTGAGCAGCTAAAGAAACTGGGCGCTTCGTGCGACTGGGACCGTACCTGTTTTACAATGGACGAAGCCCGCTACGAATCAGTAATCCAGGTATTTATTGATTTATACAACAAAGGATTGATCTACCGCGGAGTTCGTATGGTGAACTGGGATCCCCAGGCGCTGACGGCACTTTCGGATGAAGAAGTTATTTTCCGCGAGGTTCAGAGCAAACTCTATTACCTGCGTTATAAAGTTGAAGGTACTGACAACGAATGGGTAACCATTGCTACCACCCGTCCCGAAACGATACTTGGCGATACAGCCGTTTGTTATCATCCCGAAGATGAGCGTTTCAAACACCTCGAAGGGAAACGTGTGCTTGTTCCGTTGCTCGGCCGCTCAGTTCCAATGATCAGCGACGAATATGTGGATCGGGAGTTTGGTACCGGTTGCCTGAAAATTACTCCTGCCCATGATGTAAACGACTACCTGATAGGCCAGAAGTACAACCTCGAAAGCATTGATATTTTCAATCCCGACGGCACCCTAAGTGAAAAAGCGCAGATGTATATAGGTATGGATCGTTTTGCCGTTCGCAATCTGATCGTTAAAGACCTGGAATCAGCAGGAAACCTTGTTAAGATTGAAGAATATGTAAACAAAGTAGGTTATAGCGAGCGCACCCATGTGGCAATCGAGCCGAAACTCTCTATGCAGTGGTTCCTTAAAATGGCTGATATGGCCAAGCCTGCACTTGATGTTGTTATGAACGACAGCGTTAAGTTTCATCCCGAGAAATTTAAAAATACCTACCGATACTGGATGGAGAATGTACGCGACTGGTGCATCAGCCGTCAACTCTGGTGGGGACAACGCATACCGGCCTTTTACCTTCCCGATGGAAGTATAATTGTTGCACATTCACCCGAAGCTGCTTTAGGGAAAGCCCTGGCAAAATTTCCAAATCTGACGCTTGCCGAACTCAGGCAGGATGAGGATGTGCTTGATACATGGTTCTCGTCGTGGCTCTGGCCGATTTCGGTTTTCGACGGCATTCGCAATCCTGAAAACGAGGATATAAAATATTATTACCCGACCAACGACCTCATTACTGCTCCCGAAATTCTTTTCTTCTGGGTGGCCCGTATGATCATGGCAGGGCAGGAGTACCGTAAGGATATTCCTTTTAAAAACGTATATCTGACCGGTATCGTGCGCGACAAACTTGGCCGTAAGATGTCGAAATCGCTGGGAAATTCACCTGATCCTATCATGTTGATTGAACAGTTCGGTGCCGATGGAGTTCGTGTTGGAATGCTTCTGACCTCGCCTGCCGGTAACGACCTGCCTTTTGATGATTCGTTATGCGAGCAGGGCCGGAATTTCTCCAACAAAATATGGAATGCGTTCCGCCTTATCAACGGTTGGGAAGTGGATAAAGACCTTAAGCAGCCCATGTATGCCGCGCTTTCGGTTACCTGGTTCAGAGCCCGTTTCAGCGAAGCGCTTACCGAAATCAACGAGCATTACGATAAATACCGCCTGAGTGATGCACTGATGGGTGTTTATAAACTGGTGTGGGACGATTTCTGCTCCTGGTTCCTCGAAATGATCAAACCGGCCTACCAGCAACCTATTGATGCCGAAACATACAAAGCTGCTGTTGCAATGCTATCGGATCTCATGCAGGTTTTGCACCCCTTTATGCCGTTTATTACCGAAGAAATCTGGCATCTTTTGCATGGCGAATCGGTTGAAAGCATTATGATTTCGAAAATGCCGCAGCCTAAAAAGTACGACGAGAAAATTCTTGTTCATTTCCCGTATACCCTCGAAATTGTAACCTCAATTCGTACAATCCGTAAGGAAAAAAATATCCCGATCAAGGACCAGCTGGAACTTTTTATCCGTAAACCGGGCAAGGAAATCCCGAATCTGCTATTCGATTCACTTATCGAGAAGCTGTGTAACCTTTCACCTATTAAATATGTAAACGAAAAGGTTGTGGGAGCAGCCTCATTCCTTATTAAAGGTAATGAGTTTTATATTCCTGTGGGCGATAAAATTGATGTGGAAGCCGAAGTGAGCAGGCTGAACCAGGAACTCGACTATACACGCGGATTCCTGAAAAGCGTTATGATAAAGCTGTCGAACGAAAGGTTTGTTGCAAATGCAAAACCCGAAGTTGTGGATGTTGAACGTCGGAAAATGGCTGATGCTGAAACTAAAATCAAAACTCTGGAAGAGCAGATTTCGCACTTTATTCAAAAAGATTAATTGGAGTTTATAACCACTTGGTATTTCTCAGTATTCTGAGGAGCTAAGTGGTTTTTCTTTTTTACTGCTTGATAAAAAATCAGAAGAATAATATGCCTTCACCTTTTCCCGCAGGTTGTAATTCGACGACATTACTTCGCCATACGCTCCTGTTGACCGTATTGCAATAAGGTCGCCGCGCTTTGTTACGGGCAATAACTGTGCTTTCCCAAAACAATCGGAGCTTTCGCAAATCGGCCCTACCACATCATAGCGCTCTGATTCGCCACCGGAATTCGAAATATTCTCAATTTTATGGTATGCCTGGTAAAGTGCCGGGCGGATCAACTCGGTCATACCGGCATCGAGGATCATGAAATTGGTATTTACCCCGTTTTTAATATACAATACTTTGGAAATCAGGGTGCCGCATTGAGCCACAACAGCACGGCCCAGCTCAAAATGAACTTTTTGCCCGGGATAAACATCAAGGAAATCGTGAAAAAGCCTGAAAAAAGATGCAAAATCCACAATGGAGTGCTTATCAGGTTCATGGTAATCGATGCCCAGGCCGCCGCCAACATTCAGGTTCGGAATCTCAATCCTGTGCATTCGAAACCATTGCTGAAACTCATTTATCTTAATACAAAGCGATTTAAAGGCAGTGAGGTCGGTAATCTGTGATCCTATATGAAAATGCAATCCGATTAAGCGGATGTTTCTTAACGTTTTCAGCTTTTCAATGATCGTTTCCAGCTCCCACTGGTTGATCCCGAATTTATTTTCTTCCAGTCCCGTGGTTATGTATTTATGCGTATTGGCACTAACATTGGGGTTAAGCCTCAGGGCAACAGGCGCAATTTTATTTGTCGCACCTGCCAGTTCATCAATCACTTTCAGTTCCTGTATGCTTTCGCAATTGAAACTATGTATGTTGTTTTCAAGGCCGGTAAGTATTTCCTCATCACTCTTTCCCACGCCGGCAAAAACGATCCTGTCGCTTGCGAAGCCTGATTCGGCAGCTCTTGTTACTTCATTACCGCTTACGCAATCGGCACCTAGTCCTGAGGCCATTATCCTGTCCAGGATGGTCCGGTCAGCATTGGCCTTCAATGCATAATGAACCACGTAGCCATAGCGTCCTGCCTCCTTATTCATGCTCCTGAGGGTGCTGTCTAGCAACTCCAGGTCGTAATAATAGAATGGGGTAGGGGTATTAGTGAATTTATCGGTGAGTTCTTTCGGGAAGGATGTCATAATTAAGGAATCCGCTATTGTTTTACGGCAGTGATTTGTATTTAATGATGCTGGAAGTCGGAAGACCGAAGACAAGGGGCATTTTTATCTTCAAAAGATTTTGTTTGCCCCTTTAACGAAAATTAGTTTTCATTTTGTTTATCAGGTTTTATTTTGACCACAAAGTACTCAGGTGTAGAATTTGCTTCCGACTTCCGACTCCGGTCTTCCAGCCTCCTATTCCCTCTACAGGTAATTATTCCAAGCCGAAAAGTCCTTTATTCAGCGCAAGAAGTGTCTGCTTTTTCAGCTTCGTGTCCACAAGTATTGAAATATTGTTTTCGCTTCCCCCATAGGATATCATCCTTACAGGTATATTTCGGAGCGCATCGAAAATAGAACCTGCATATCCGGGTTTATCAGCCGGGAAAAGGCCAACTATACTTACAATGCTTAGATCTGAGTCCACGTTCACAGTCCCGAATTCATTAAGTTCTTCAACAATATTCACCAGGTCATCGGTATTATCAACAGTAACGGATACCGCAACCTCGGAGGTTGTAATCATATCGATAGGTTTGCGGTAGCGTTCGAAAACTTCGAAAACAGCACGCAGGAAACCGTATGCGAGGAGCATTCGGCCCGATTTGATATTGATTGCCGTTATTCCATCTTTTGCGGCTACTGCCCGGAACCCTTCAGCCTGGTTTTCCGAAGAGATGATAGTACCGGCGGCATCAGGCTGCAAGGTGTTAAGCAGTTTTACCGGGATATTTTCGTTTTTTGCAGGCAGTATACATGTTGGATGCAGGATTTTTGCACCAAAATAGGCTAACTCGGCCGCTTCGTCGAAAGTGAGTTTTGCAATAGGGTAGGTGCTGTTTACTACACGCGGGTCGTTGTTATGCATCCCGTCGATATCGGTCCATATCTGGATTTCTTCGGCACGAACGGCAGCTCCTATGATTGTTGCTGTGTAATCGCTACCACCCCGCTTCAGGTTGTCGGTTTCGCCATAATCGTTGCGGCAGATATAACCTTGTGTTATGAAAAGTTCAATGCCGGGATATTTATTGAGTTCATACCTGATATTTTCAGTAATATATTCCATATCCGGTTCAGCATTCGCGTTGATGCGCATGAAATTGAGTGCCGGCAGCAATACAGAGGCTACCTGCTTTTCTTCGAGGAGGAACTGGAAAAGCGCAGTCGAAATAAGCTCGCCCTGGGCCAGGATGGCGCGTTCTTCATTTACAGTAAAAAGATCGCGTGTGAACGAGCGCAGGTAATCGAAATGCGTCGAAATAAGTTCAAACCCTTTCAGCCGGCTTGTTTCTGAACTAAACAATTCGTTTACAACCTCAGTGTATTTTTTTTCTAAGGCAGCTATAAGTTGCCCTGCCTCATCATGCTCTTTGCTGTAAAGTGCCTGGCTGATATCGACCAGTGCATTGGTTGTGCCACTCATGGCCGAAAGAACCACTATTTTAGGCTTGCCATCGGTTATAAGTTCAACCAGCGAATGCATGCGTTGTGGCGAACCTACGGAGGTTCCGCCGAATTTAAGGATCTTCATACTCTGCTTTTATTAAAATATTTTTTCCATTCTGGCTTTGAGCTCTTTGACAAATGCCGGAACGAAGACGAAAGGATCGTAAGACCGGTCTATCAGTTTGACGGTTTCGACGGGAAGGTATCTCAGCGATAGCCGAACTTTTTAATAATTTTCATCAGGCATAGAATATCAACTTTTACGGTGCGGGCTTGCCGAATGCACTGGTTTATGCCTGCCAGTTGATTTTTGTCGTTCCTGCCGGGGGTATCGCGAATGGGGCAGAGGCAAAATAAGTGAACAATCCCCATTACCGTTTGTCAAAGTCCTGATAAGCACGTCGGATACTTTTGATAATCCAACACTATGAAAATCAGTTATTCAATAAACTTCCTGGAAATTGTCCTCTACGCTTTTTGAAATCACTCAAAGAAGGCAGCATCTATATGGAATCCAGATGGATAGACAGAATTTTCTATCGAACCCTGGAGTGGATTATTTTTACAGCCTCGAAAGAGGAGCGCCCGATTTTTTGAAC
>CAISRK010000338.1 GCA_903887815.1 uncultured Bacteroidales bacterium
CCCTCTCTTCGTGAAGAGAGGGGGCTGGGGGTGAGTTTTTTATAAAATTACAAGTTAAACAAATCAACCGCATTCCGGGTTGTAATTTCAGCAACCTCATTAACCGAAACACCGCACAGCCCAGCTACCTTATTGGCTATAACAGGTATAAGTGCCGGTTCATTCCTATTCCCCCGAAAAGGTACAGGTGCAAGGAAAGGCGAATCGGTTTCAAGAATGATATGGTCAGGTCCTACGGCCGCTACCACCTCCTGCAAGTGTGCATTTTTAAAAGTAACCACGCCTCCGATTCCCAGCATGAAACCCGCTTCAATCACTTTGAGCGCCTGCGGCAGATCGCCGGGGAAACAATGGAAAACGCCTTTTAATCCAGGACCCGTTTCGGGTTTAAGTATCCGCCAGACCTCCTCAAACGATTTACGCACATGAATAGCTACAGGCAAACCGAGTTTTTTTGCAAGTTGCACCTGGTACCTGAAAATCTCCTCCTGCAAATCAAGATGTGTTTTGTCCCAGTACAAATCAATACCGATTTCGCCGATTGCGATAAAGGACCCGCTTTCAAGCTGACGTGTTAATTCAGCTAATTCGTTTTCAATGGTTTCAGGCAGAACTGAGGTTGGGTGTATACCGGCCATGGGCAGGCATATCCCGGGGTAGCATGCAGCAAGTTCGAGCATGGGCTTCCAGGATGAAAGATCGATATTCGGCAATAGCATCCTGTTTACCCCTGCATCGATGGCTTTTTTAACAACAAGGTCTCTTTCGCCTTCGAATTCAGCCAGATATAAATGTGTGTGTGTGTCGATAAACATTTTGCAAAGGTATATGATTTGAAAGGAATGAATAAGGAGGCTGCTCCAAATAAACTTTCAGGAATCAAAATTGTTAAAACTGTATATCAAAAATAAACAGGCAGGAAGTACTGATTGATAAATGCAGTTTAAAGGCGTAAACTGGTTTTATTCACAGGTGGTTATTAATTTTACTGGCTAGCGGCCACGGCGATCTAAGGGATAATTTTCTTATATTAGCAATTATTATGTAAGTTTGAAGCTTATTTCTCTGTAAATGAAAGAATATTGCTTGTGCCGGAATATTGAGGTGTTGTATACATCGTTCTGCCTGGCAAACAGTACTGTTCGCGAATGGACGTTGTTTATTAAACAAGGAGAATACAAACAGATATAACAATGACTGCAGATTATAGTAATACAGCTAACAGAATGCAAAGCATGCGGGGCTTCAACAAGACTGTATTGGATTCGCAATCGGATTTAATTGTAATACTTAAGCCTGACAGTACATTTGTTTTTGTTAATGACGTTTTCGCGAACTTTTATGGCCTGGATGCAAAACAAACCATCGGGAAGAAATTTTCCGGTTTCGGGCCTCCGGAAGTCCCGGAAAAGATCAGTGAAACCAGGGATACCCTAACAGTCGAAAAACCGTCAGCCCAGTTTATACTTGAAAGCGGTCGGCACGATGGGGTGAGTTGCTGGATATCGTGGATAATTTTAGGCGTTTTTGATGCAGAAGGAAGCGTTTCAGATTTGCATGTTATTGGCCATGATATTTCCGACAGGTTTGAAACGGAGAGAAACCTGATAGAATCTTTGGATCAAATATCACAACTTCAACTGAAGTTTGAAACAGTTGCCGATTTTACATCAAATATGGAGCGATGGGTGATGCGTGATGGCACTCTGTTGTATATATCCCCTTCGTGCAAGCGGATTACAGGATATTCCAGTGATGAATTCTTGAATACGCCTGACCTCCTGGATAAACTGGTACTCCCGGAAGACCTGCATTTGTGGAAAAGCCGGCCTTTCACAAATATTGATCCGGAACGCCCTTACGAAATGGAATACCGCATCCTCCGAAAGGATGGGCAGGTGCGATGGATGAATACAATTGTCGGCAGCGTTCTGGATGAATCAGGGATCAATACTGGAGTGCGTTCAAGCACCCGCGATATTACTGAGCGAAAGAATATAGAGCTTGAATTGCAGCTTGTCAATAAGAACCTGACCGAACTTTCTGAGAGGTATACTACTATTGCAGAATTTACTTATAATATGGAGCGCTGGATTTTGCCGGATGGAACCCAGGCCTATATTTCGCCTTCATGCGAGCGGTTAACGGGCTATGCCCGCCAGGAATTTATGGACGACCCCTCGCTTTTTGAAAGTATTATAAAGATGGGGGATCAAAAAGTGTGGAATAAAATTATGGCTGATCTGCATCCAAACGAAAACTTACCTGAAGTTGAACTGCGGATCCGGCATAAAGAAGGGCAAATCCGTTGGATAAGCACTTCTGTTTCATCCGTAGTTTCAGCTGAGGGGAAATATCTCGGCATACGAACGAGCAGTTACGATATAACCAAAAGGAAAAATGCAGAAATTGTTCTGCAAATGGCTTTTGACGAAATCAAGGAAATGCAGGAAAAACTCGAACAGGAAAATCTGTACCTGCGCGATAAAATTATGCCTGCGAATCCTTCGAACGGATTTAATTTCAGTTCCGCTGCTATGACCGAGGTGATGAACAAAATAGCCCAGGTTGCAGTTACCGATTCGCCTGTGCTTGTCCTGGGTGAGACCGGTACGGGTAAGGAATTGATAGCCAATGCTATACACCGACAAAGCAAACGTTCGGGACATACAATGATTGTTGTCAATTGTTCGGCTCTTCCCCCATCGCTGATCGAGAGCGAATTGTTCGGCCGTGAACGTGGGGCTTACACGGGTGCAATTGCCCGACAGATTGGACGGTTCGAACTCGCTGATAAGTCAACCCTTTTTCTTGATGAAATCGGTGATCTTCCACCCGACTTGCAGGTAAAACTGCTGCGGGTATTACAATTTGGCGAATTCCAGCTTCTGGGCAGTCCGCATACCCGCAAAGTTGATGTACGCATTATTGCGGCCACAAACAGGGACCTTCAAGCGGCTATGGAAAATGGAACATTCCGGAGCGATCTGTATTTTCGGTTAAATGTATTTCCTATACATGTAGCGCCCCTTCGGGAACGGAAGGAAGATATACCGTCATTGGTGTGGAGCATTATAGAGGATAAAATGAGTTCGATGGGCAAGCGGATCGAAAAGATTTCGAAGAAAAGCATGGAGATGCTGATGAACTACGACTGGCCGGGAAATATACGCGAACTCCAGAATGTGGTTGAATATTCCCTGATTTTGTCAAAAAGCACTACACTCGAAGTTCACATGCCGGCCCAGGTTGGTCTGCATGAAAAGGGCGTACCTAAAACCCTCGAAGAGAGCGAACGCCTTCATATTGAATCTATATTAAAGCTATGCAATGGCCGGGTAAGAGGCAAAATGGGGGCTGCCGAGATGCTGGGTCTTAAGGAATCGACTCTCCGGTTCAGAATGAAGAAGCTTGGGATCAGGTAGTTATCGGAAAGGCAGGAGGATGAAATCAGCGCGTGATGGTAAGCCTGGCGTAGAATGAAAAAAAGAACATTTTGTTAAATTTGACTATTCAGGTTTGCTGTCTCGCTTTTAGGACCGAGATGGGCTTCGTACTGAGCTGAAATTGGAATAAACTCATTAAAATTTACACTATTTCCCGTTTGCGATTTTCCTAAGCCCTCGCCTGTCGCACCCTCATACAGCCCGCAAAGTAAACTTTGCAGTAGTTTTCCGAATCCAATTTCCGGATATTTGATTTTATATATTTAACCGAAAGGCTGCGCAACATAATGCGCGGCAGCGCAATATGTTGCGCAATTATTTATATGGATTTTTGGGTAAAGCAGAAGATACTACCATTTATAGTATTGACAATCAAATACATGCACTTAGTTGGTTATTGAAATAATTGTGCTGTTATAGAATTTGGTATGCTATTTGGTTATATAAGGTATAAAATAATTTGTTATGGTACTTTGCACTTACTTTCTTAGCTCGACTAACACTTCCTCAAAGGAAATTCTCGAAGCGTTACGTTCAGTTGTAAACCCACTTCAATTCAATAAAAACTGTGTAAAAACGGGTATCTGGCAGAATACAGACGATCCGGGCAGCCTTATGGTTTTTGAAGTTTGGAAAAGCTTGCCTGAGCTCGAAAAATACCTGCAATCCTCTCATTATAAAAGGATGATCGAAGTGATTGAAATGAGTGCTGAAAAACCTGAAATCCGTTTTGTGGATAGCGAAAGCGATTTCGGGTTAGAATGGCTTGCAAAAGTGATTGTGGCTTAACAGAAACTGAGAATTTTGGCAAAATGGTGGATAACGGTCCTGATATTGAATCGTAACACAAATCCTGGAACGGTTAATAAAAAAAAAACAGGCATCCCTTTGAACACCTAGCGAAATTTTATGTTTACTACGGATTTACTTTCTTCCAACCTGAAATCACTATACCTGAATCTTGAGACCAGAAACGATAAACCACGAACCCAAACGATAATAAGTTAATACAGAAACCATACTTAACTAACCAAAACACACGGCTCATTTTGATTGAAAATTTACCTGGATTTACTTTCGCTAGTTTAAGCAGACTGCAGTCCGAAAAGACCGCCGGGAACCGTATTGGGGTTCTTCAGTTCCTACACATCCTGTTTAGGGATGCATGTAGAAGCACTGCTCTGGCCTTACGGGCTTGCGCAAAATATTGCGCAAGCCCGTTATTTGTTTTCTTCAAAAAGAATATGTCTGTCTATATGCCTAATATACAAGCATATAAAGTCTGTTTGTTGCATTTTAGCAATCTGGGATTTGCAAAGGGGTATGGGTTTTCAGTATATTTTGATCAAATTAAAAGGATTTTCTCAGCTTTTGATAGGGATATTGCTCCTGCTACGAAACGGACCTCCTCAATCCAGGCTAGCTGGTATAAAGTATACCATGCGGTTAGTAATACCCTCTATTATTTCTGCATTGATCTCGCAATTCTTAACCATGGCGGTAATTATACTCATTCTGCAGAGCAGTGGCCTTTGCCGGTTTTAAATTAGTAAAATGAAAAAACAACATAGTATGAATTCAGGACATTTACCCTCCGCACAACCTGTTATCATGAATAACCTGAGGCTTGCAAACGCCTGGCGAATATCGCTGCCAGGAGTCAGTTACACTTATAATAGTTCACGAGGATGGATAAGTAACCCACTTATCCTGTTTGCTCTGTTTTTGATATTATTAACAGGAAAGAGTACGCAGGCACAAGATGTTACATTTCCATCGGGATCTTTAATCATTGATATGGGAATTGTCCCCCAAACGGTTAATAATGCACTTAAACCCTATGGGATGATATACTCGTTGATAAAAAATCAGGCTGTACCTGTGAACTGGATTATTGATAATACCAAAGCAAAGGATGGGGCTGATTTTGTCTATAACTCGTATAGCTTTAAAGGTGGTCCGTTTATAATTGCCGCGCCCTACCTGATTCCGAAAGTTATGGATACGATTAATGTCTGGAGAGCGAAAGGAGTGGTTACCGTAACAACAACTTCCCCCATTACGGTACCCGTATTTAAGCAGCTGGTTGTAAGCTCAATTCCCCGGTGGACTCTCGATTATCAAAATGGCGCTATAGCCCAGGATTTTTTTACCTTTTCCGGAATACCTCCTTCAGCTTACGGAGGAACAAGCCAGTCGGGCTGGAAGACTCCTGCCCAGCTTAACCAATGCGATGATATTTTTGTAATGCCTCATGCAGATCCGATCTGGTCGACACACCAGAATTTGCTGGCCTGGAACAGGGATCATAAAGGGTCTATCTGGCTTGGATGCCATGCAGGAAGCGCCCTGGAAGATATGTTCAACCCGTCCAATCCTTCGCAACAAACTAATTTTCTTTGCGAAAAAACAGGGATTGCCTCGGGTACGGGTCCTTACTTCCAAAACGCACTGGTACTCTGGGGAAATCACTCCAATGGGACTCCCCCATACAGTTACGATTATGGCGGCGACCCTGTAATGCAGTTTATGGGTCCACTCGACGGTGCATTGCTCAATGGGTCCGAACAGATCTATATTCCTGCAGCAGCCGGATGGAGACCTACAACCCGGGTAAGCTGTTTCGATCCTGACCATCCACAGCGGTATTTACTTTCAAATGATCCTAAATACAAACCTGCTCTGATCGCTTACGGCCCCGCCTATGGCGTCTCCTCTAACGGTTGGGTTATGCTGGAAGCAGCCCATGATATCGCCAAGGCTACTCTTCCTGCTAATGTTGCAGCAGTGAGGGCATTCTTTAATTTCTCATTTCTGGCCGCCAAAACCAAGGACCCTGATCCTGAAATTAATATTAATTTAGGAACAATATCATCCGGTTCCACGTCAACATTAACTTTTACAGTTGCTTCACCATATACCTATAGTGACTTTACAATACAATGGTCATCAAGTTGCGGAGGCACATTCTCCGCGCCGACATCCGTTACAACCGATTTTACTGCTCCCCAGGTAAATGCACCTACTCCCTGTATTATTACGGTGACCCTTACTCAGAAATCAATCTGCGCAAGGGTTTTCAAAAATTCCACGCCGGCGCTGATCGTGTGTGCATTAACAGTAACAAGCAATGTTTTGCCCACCTGCGACGGATCAGCCAACGGATCAATTAACATTACCAATATTGTTGGGGGTTCACCCAATTATAACTGGAGCTGGACAAAAGCCGGTGGTGGCAGTGGAAGTGGTTCAAGCGCTGTAGTTCCTTTCAGTATTTCCAACCTGGCCCCGGGAAATTATACAGTTTCAATCCTGGCACTAAACGGAAGCGGTTGCGGTGCTTCATTTACAACTACCGTTAATCAGAACCCGGCAATTTCAATTGCAGCCACCCCTGTTAATGTAAGCTGCAACGCAGGTACAAACGGTGCTATAAATGTTTCGGTGAGCGGCGGCACCCCGGCCTATACATACGACTGGGCCGATATCCCGGGAACCAGCAATACACAAAACCGGAATAACCTTGCGGCAGGTACATACAACCTCACCGTAACCGATAGCAAATTATGCACAAAAACCACTTCGGTAACCATTACCCAACCGAATCCGATTACAGCCAGTCCAACTGCAACCAATATAAATTGTTACGGCGAGAGCACAGGAACAATAAATCTTGCTGTAAGCGGCGGAACACCAGCTTATACTTTCCTCTGGAACGACGGCAATTCGAATCAGAACCGTACCGGCATGCCGGCAGGAACTTTTTCGGTAAGGGTAACCGATGCCCTGGGATGCACAAAAACAAGCAGCGCAACTATCACTCAGCCAGCGGCGGCGCTCACTCTCAGCAAAACGCAGGTTGATGTGCATTGTTACGGTAATTCAACAGGATCGATTAATTTATCGGTAAGCGGTGGTACATCGCCTTATGCTTATCTGTGGACCAATGGCTCCACTACCGAAGATATCAGCGGATTGTCGGCTGGATCCTATACGGCTTCGGTAACTGATAACAAGGGATGTACAGGCACATTGCTGGTAACCATCACCCAGCCTGCGCAGCTTACGCTCAGTACTGCCACTACCAATCCTACCTGCCAGGCAACGGCATCACCCCCGGCGAACAGCGACGGAGCCATAAACCTTACGGTTAACGGCGGAACCGGGCCATTTACGTATGCCTGGACCGCCAGCAACGGAGGGATAGTGCCGGGAGGGCAGGCCGGCGGGCAGGATCTAACCCTGCTGGTTGCCGGTACCTACTCTGTACTGGTTACTGACAATTACGGATGTACGGCAACCACTTCGGTAACCCTTACCAACCTCAATCCGGCTCCTACACCACCAGGTTCCATTAACCACTAAGAAGCAGAAAACCAGAGTGACCACGTGAGCAAAGAACGAAAAAATTGCATTATGAAAAAGATATATAACATCAACGCTGCTTCAGATACAGGTATTTACAAGGTGGCTTTTCCGGAAACTGGCGCACCCTGCAATATAATTGTTCATGAATCAGAGCCATTAACACAGAGGTCGTTTTATAACCGATACTTCCTCCCCCGGCACCCGATCAGCAAAGCTATTATACTATCATGTATGGGCCGCAAAGGAAAAAGAAATATGAAAACAAGGTTTTTACAACGGACATATATATTTGCCATCCTTTTTGTGATTGCGAATTTGTTTTTTATAAACACCGTAAAGGCACAAATTTCGGTTGTCAATTCTCAAACCGGTACTTCATCCACCACATCTGTAACCATTACCAAACCTACTGGTTTGGCCGTTGGCGATCTTATGATCGCAAACATTACTCAGCGTAACTCTGAGAACGATGCGACGTTAACTAACTGGACAAAACGTATTTCTTACCAGGTTGGCTCTCCAAATCGGTGGGCGACCATACTTTGGAAAGTTGCGGATGCAAGTGATGTTGCGGCCACCAACTTTACGTTTACCGTAACAGGTGCGAATGCCGTCGCAGGAGGAATTACTGCGTTCCGTGGTGTGAATACCGCCACTACTGGAGGAATTGAAGTTACTGGCACTGCAGTTGTGGGAAATGATACTGGTCCAATTGTACCAACGGCGATTACAACCCTAACTGACAATGCGCTGGTTCTCTTCTTCGGGCAGATTAATGGGACCGGGGTTTTATTCACCGGTGGCAACTGGACGGTAAATTTGAACGTAATGACGCCGGCGTATACGATCTATCACCCAACTCTCGAACCTTCAGCGGGCCTTGCATATTTGGCTCAGGCGACGGCCGGATCAACAGGCAATGGGAGGAAGTCTATTTCAGCCACTGCCAGGTGGGGGGGGATTCTGCTTTCGCTCAAACCCAGTTGCACTGCCGGAACCTGGCTTGGCACAACCAGTAAGGACTGGAATACCGCCTCTAACTGGTGTGGAGGGATACCTACGTCCACCACCGATGTAATTATTCCTTCAGCGCCTACTAACCAGCCCGAGATAGGAGCAGCAAATGGATTATGCCGCAATATTACCATTAACAGCGGAGCTTCATTAACCATTCTGAGCTCAAACAGCCTTACAGTTAGTGGTAACTGGACCAATAACGGTGGGACATTTAACTATAATACTGGCACCGTTACTTTTGACGGAAGCAGTAGCCAGGCTATTGACGGTACTGGTTCCAGCCAGACATTTTATAATGTCACAGTGAATAAATCTGGCGGGACATTAAGTGTTGGACCCACTACCACCTCGCTGACAATGAATAACTTCACCGAAACACTGGGAAATTTCACTGCCCCGGCTACCCTGGATATTAACGGGAATGCAACACTTACTGCGGGAACTTTTACAGCCGGTACCACCATCACAATAGCCGGAAACTGGACAAGAGCAACAGCAGCTACATTCACTCCGGGTTCAGGAACCGTCACCTTCGACGGTGGCAGCGCCCAGGCCATTAACGGAACAGCAACAAGCCATACTTTTAATAATTTGAGTATAACAGGTTCATCAGCAACAATGTCGGCTGATTTGGTGGTTAACGGAGTTTTGACGATCAACAACAGCATAACGCTCAATATGTCGACTTATGCATTGAGTGGGACTTTTACTACTGCTGGTAGCACTAACGGATCACTACAGACATACAATACTACAGCAACCCCTCTGCCATCAGGTAAAACCTGGGCATTTAAAGTGGCCTACTTTGTGGCCGGTCAAACTGTCGTTGCCGGTACATATAACGGCCTTCCAGGCATACAATTAAATACCGGTACAACAGCTACAGCCAGTGGAAGTATTGTTTTGGCGGGAACCATGAATATCTACGGAACTTCTACATTTAATCTCGGAAGCAATACATTAACCATTGGAGGAACAGGATCTCTTAATTTTGATAATGTAGCCGGTGTTTTCAATGCAGGTACTGGAACAGTAGATTATAATGGAGGTGCCCAGTCGTTGGTGGTGGGAACGGGTCCTACCTCAATATCCTATAATCATCTTACCCTCAGCGGTAACGGTGTTAAAACATTCCCCTCCGGGACTACTACTGTAAACGGAAACTTTACACTTGGCGGAACAGCATCTGCCACAGCAGCTTCCGGAATATCAATCGGCGGGAATGTAACTATCGGGAGCGGTACAACTTTCAATGCTTCTTCTTTTACACACAATGTTCAGGGAAACTGGATTAACAATGGAGGCACTTTTACTCAAGGTTCAAGCACAATTAATTTTAACAATACAGGTTCAGACCAGAATATACAAGGTACGTCTGCTACTCAAACATTTAACAATGTTACTGTTGCAAAAAGCACGACGAAACTGATTATTTCCGGCAGTACAACCCTGGTGCAGGTTGGAGGAACACTCACTATGACATCCGGGAATATAGATGCTGGTTCAAATACTTTTGAGCTTGGTACATCTGTTTCTGCACTGGGTACACTCAGCTATACTGCAGGGAATATTATCGGGAAGTTCAAGCGTTGGTCCTCCACATCGGGCGGGGCAAAGCAGTTTCCTTTGGGATTGTCGTCAAATGCAGGAACTGCGGCGGCCAACCGCAATGCACTGGTAACCTTAAATACTGTATCAACCGGGGGGTACCTGGTTGGCAGTTTTATTGCGTCAGATCCTGGCACCACAGGTCTTCCGCTGTCAGAAGGAGGGTTAAGTATCGACCATGTGTATACCGAAGGCTACTGGAAGATGGATATCACATCCAGTACCCTGGTTACAACAGATTATAATCTTGAACTTTTCGGTAGTGGCTTTAACAGCCAGGGTGCCGAGGGTTCAGATGTTCGAATAATTAAAAGGCCAACAGGAGGAGGATCCTGGAGTTTGAACGGCAACCATGTTGCAGCCGCAGCATCTGTGGCAAAACGGTCGGGTTTAAGTGGATTTTCGGAATTTGCTCATGCAAAAGATAAGTGCAAATCGCTTAATGCTACTTCAGTAAAAACTAATATAACCTGTAACGGAGCCGGCAATGGGACCATAACCGTTACAGTTACAGGTGGTAACGGAGGCAATACTTTCTTGTGGAGTAATGGTGCAACCTCTCAAAACCTTACAGGACTGGCAGCGGGAACGTACACACTTACGGTTACCGACGCCAATAGCTGTACCGCACAAACTGCGCAAACCATCAGCCAGCCGGGTGCTTTGACCGTTACTCCGACTCCTACCCAACCTACCTGTTTCAGCACTGGAGCTATTAGTCTTGGTATGAGTGGCGGCACAACGCCTTATACCTTCGACTGGGCCGATCTGGCTGGCACCAACAACCCCCAGGACCGGGGAGGACTGGCAGCAGGGACTTATTCGGTTACGGTTACCGATGCCAACGGGTGCGCGGCTACTTCGAATACAACTCTTACTTTGCAGGGCGGGCCATGTACAGGGATAGATGTCTGCAAATCGGATGCAGCAAGCGTGTTTTCAACCACGCCTGATCCTGAAATCACCAGTTACACCTGGTCGCTGGGGACAACTTCAGGGGGCACTGACTATAACACAGCTTTTGTATCGGGGCAGGGAACTACAGTTATTACTATAAACTGGACAAGTGTAACTATTGGTACTTATTATTTATGCGTAAAAGCTTCAAACGAATGTGGTACTACTACAAATTACTGCAGGACAATTTATGTAAATGCACCCACAGCCACAGCAAGTTCCAGTGCACAGTGTTCGGGAAGTGATATACAACTTTATGCAAGCGGCGGGGTATCCTATTCATGGGCAGGGCCCAACAGTTTTGCCAGTGCCAGCCCCAACCCGGTGCTCTATAATGCCACCAGTTCCCTCAACGGAACCTATACCGTTACGGTTACCGATGCCAATGGCTGCCAGGGTACTGCCAGCGTGGTCCTTTCGGTAAGCAGTGTTCCTTCCCTCAGTGCTTCTACTGGCAATTCAACCTGTGGAGGTTTTACGGGTTCCATATCGCTTACGGTCGATCCTGCAGGGTCCTATACCTATTTATGGTCGAACGGATCTACTACCCAGAATATAAGCAATCTGGCTGCCGGAAACTATAGTGTAACAGTGACTACCAGTGCCGGTTGTACAGTATCCACAGTAGCTTCGGTAGGGAATAATTCAGGACCTTCGATAACACCAACCGTGGGAGCTATCAGTTGCAACGGTTCAAGCACCGGTTCCATTTCATTATCGGTTACCGGAGGAACAAGTCCTTACACCTATGCCTGGTCCAATGGAGCAACAACTTCCAGTATCAGTTCGCTACCGGCAGGGACTTATTCGGTTACTGTTACCGATGCAGCCAGTTGCCAGGGTTTTTATTCAACCATCCTTACCCAGCCCGATCCTATCAATGTGGATTATACCAAGGTGAATGTGAATTGTTACGGGCAGAGTACAGGCAGCATCACTGTGCTGGCTTCGGGAGGGACCCTCGGATATCAATACAAACTTAACGCATTAGGTTACCAGGTGAGTAATGTTTTCAGCAGCCTGGCAGCCGCAACCTATACGGTTACGGTTAAAGATGCCAACAATTGTACGGCCACTGTATCAGTTACAATTACCCAGCCATCGGCAGCGCTATCAGCAACGGCAACTCCACATGATGTCCTTTGTTACGGAAACACCAACGGGTATATTACCTTATCGGTTTCGGGAGGAATAACACCTTACACCTATGCCTGGTCGAATGGCCAGAGCACACAAAATATAACCGGCCTTGCTGCCGGAACATACAGTGTTACGGTTACCGATGCCAAAAGCTGTGCAACCACGTTAAGCAATATTACAGTAAGCGGGCCTTTGGCAGCGCTTTCCACAAGCGGAAGCTCACAGCTTAATGTAAACTGTTACGGAGGCACGAACGGTTCTGTCGACCTTCATATTGCCGGAGGAACCGCAGGTTATAGTTATATCTGGTCGAACGGGGCCACCACCCAGGATTTAGGAAGCCTTGCAGCAGGCACTTACAGTGTAACCGTTACAGATGCTAACAGTTGTAATATTACTGCATCCTTTAGCATTACACAGCCAGATCTGCTTACTGCTTTAACTTCAGCAACAAATGTTTTATGTAATGGTGCTTCAACCGGAAGTATTGACCTTACAGTAAGCGGTGGTACCGCTAGTTACAGCTATTTGTGGTCGAATAGTTCTACTACAGAAGATTTAAGTGGGGTTCCGGCCGGTACTTATTCAGTTACGGTTCAGGATTCGAAAGGATGCATTTCTGTGGCTGATGCTACAATTACCGAGCCAACCGAATTGCTGGTTACGGGTACTCTTACGCAAATATTATGTAATGGAGGTACAAACGGGGCTATTGATATTACTGTGGTTGGCGGAACAGGCACTTATACCTATTTATGGTCGAATAGTGTAACTACTCAAGACCTGTCGGGGCTTGCGGCAGGAACGTATTCTGTTACAGTGAGTGATGCAAACAGCTGTATATCAACGGCAAGTGTTACCCTGTCTCAGCCTGCTGCTCTGGCTTTGGCTATGGCCGAAACGAACATATCGTGCAGCAGTGGCAGCGACGGAGCCATCAATCTTACGGTTAGCGGAGGTAACAGCCCCTATACTTTTTTATGGTCAAACGGTCAAACTACCGAAGACCTTACAGGCCTGGCGGCAGGTACATATACTGTTACTGTAACTGATGCAAACAACTGCCAGAAAACTGCAACATCACTTCCAATCGTCGCACCTGGCCTGCTTACTGTTGTCGCAACACCAGTTGATGTAACCTGTAAAAACGGTAGCAACGGGGCCATTAATCTCGCAATGGGAGGTGGAACCGCTCCTTACGCGTATAACTGGTCAAACGGTATGACTGTCCAAAACATCAGTGGCCTGGTTGCCGGAACCTATTCGGTTACAGTTAATGATGCCAAAGGGTGTACTGCCACAACCAGTTCAACTGTAAATCAGCCCGTAACAGAAATAGAGTTATTTGCAACTACAACATCTTCATCATCATGTGGGACCGCAACCGGAGCTATTAACCTTACTGTTGTAAATGGCACCGGACCATTCAGTTATGTCTGGTCCGGCCCGACCGCAATACCAGGCACCACAACGGAGGACCCGGCTTTATTATTGGCTGGAGATTACTCTGTGATTGTAACAGATTTTATAGGATGTTCAAAAACGCTTGACATAACTGTTGCACAGGCCCCGACTCTGAGTGTCAACGTTACTGTTTTCAACACCAGCTGTGTTGCAAGTACAGGTTCAGTGGCAGCTGTTGTAACAGGCGGAGTAGGCCCATTCGGTTATGCATGGACCTCCAGCGGTGGAGGTATAATTCCTCCGGGCCAGTCAGCAAACCAGGGACTTACCGGTTTAAACCCAGGCACATTTACTGTTATTGTTACGGATCGGAACGGTTGCACAGCAACCAACAACGGTACAGTAGGATCACCCGATTGCAGGCTTCCGGGTGCTCTTGATGAATCACTCGTAACAAAATGCAGCGATACACTCAGGGGGACTGTGGCGAATGAAACTGTATTGGCAGGACTTGGTCCATATGATTATTATCCCATGACAATACCAAACCCGGCTGAAGCATCTATCACCTGGAGTTCATTGGATAACGGCGATTTCGTTTATGTGCCAGTACCGGGCTTTTATGGAACAATCTCAGTCCAGTATAATGTTTGTACTATAAACGGAGTGTGCTCTACCGCTACTCTGACAATTCATTCAGAGTGTATTGATCTTGTCAAGACTGGCGTTTACCAGGATAATGCACCAGCGGGATTTGGTGCCGGAGACCAGATTAATTATTCCTTCAACATAACTAACAGGGGAACCGTCACCCTTACCGGTATAACCCTAGCCGATACACAGGTTTCCCTCTCGGGTGGTCCAATCGCTTCGTTGGCACCGGGGGCTTCGAACAACACTACATTTGTTGCTTCGCCGCATATTATTACTATACCTGATATGTCAGCCGGATTCTTCAAGAATATTGCTGAAGCAACTGGTAATTATGATGATTTTGGCACCAACAGGATTGTTAAGGACAAAGACAGTGTGACAATTCAATTACACCCGGACCCCAAAATACTAATAGAAAAAACAGGTACTCTTGACATGACAGTTGTTGCTCCAAGCGATCGACCTGATGCAGGTGATAAGATAAATTATATATTGACGGTGACCAATAAAGGCAATGTCCCCCTTATCAGTTTGAATTTAACTGACCCATCGGTTACTACCGGACCCACTTATTCTTCAGGAGATTTAGGCGTTCCAGGCACTTTGGATGTTGGAGAGACTTGGATATACATAGCTTCCCGTACCTTAGCCCAGGATAGTATTAATGTAGGAAGTTTTACTAACAGAGCAATAGTTGCAGGCACATATGACAGAACTATGCCACTTGTCGACACTGTTGTTTACGATACTGCGAGTTTTGTTCAACCTCTGACACGTACGCCAGCACTGACATTTGATAAATCAGGTACTTATGTTGATAATGATGGCAGCCCGGGACCAACTGCGGGCGATCATATCACCTATGTATTCACAGTTACAAATACTGGTAATGTAACTTTTAGCAATGTAACAATCAGCGATCCAAAAGTGGCAGTAACAGGTGGGCCTATTGCTTTCCTGGCTCCTGGTGTTTCTGATAATACAACATTTACAGCAACGTATACCATCCTGGCCGGGGATATTAGTGCCGGTTCGTTTACAAATACAGCCTCTGTTACTGCAACGCTTCCGGGAGGAGGTACTTATACCACTTCAGATAGTGATACCCAGGATTTTGGGAATGCCGATTTAGCAATTATGAAAACAGATTCACCTGATCCGGTGGATGCAGGAGGAACACTTACTTATACTATTACTGTAACCAACAATGGCCCCGCAACAGCTGTAAATGTCACGGCTACCGATAACCTTCCTGCTGGTTTCACTCCAGGTACTGTTACTGCTTCACAAGGTAGCTGGTCATCCCCTACCTGGACTATCGGCACTCTTTCAAACGGGCAAAGTGTAACACTCACTATACCTGGTACTGTAAGCCTGACTCAATGCAGCTCAATCCAGAATTCAGCGACAGTTAGTTCGACAACCATTGATGTAATTAGCGCAAACAATGCAACAGGAAATATTAATACTGATGTTCAGGATGTGACAGCGCCGTCAGTGTCGAGTTGTCCGTCCAATATCAGCCATTCGGCAGATGCCGACGAGTGCAATTATACGCTTAACCCTGATGAACCGGTATTTACCGACAACTGTGCAGTAAGCAGTGTAAGCTGGACGATGACAGGAGCAATTACCGCGAGCGGAACCACAAGCATTCCATCCACCGATTTCCCGGTAGGCACCACCACGATTACCTACACGGCACAGGATGCAGCCGCTCATACGGCAACCTGCGGATTTACAGTAACGGTAACTGACAGCCAGTCGCCGTCAGTGTCGAGTTGTCCATCCAATATCAGCCATTCGGCAGATGCTGGCGAGTGCAATTATACGGTGAACCCGGATGAACCGGTGTTTACTGACAACTGCGGGTTAATAAGCGTTACCTGGACGATGACCGGGGGCATCAACACGACTGGGTCGACAAGCATACCTTCCACGGACTTCCCCCCAGGGATCACCACAATAAGCTATACAGCACAGGATGCAAATGGAAATACAGCCACTTGTCAGTTTACAATAACGGTTGATCCTTGTGCAAACTTGTCGGTAACCAAGACTGATGGTTTGGCTTTATATATTCCAGGAACAAGTACAACATATACTGTTGTTGTGTCAAATTCTGGTCCCAGCAATATTTCTGGTGCATTAGTAGCTGATACCAAGCCATCAGGCACCACTTGGAGTTATACAGCCAATTCAGGCACAGGGGCCACAGGCTTTACTGCAAGCGGCACAGGTGATATTAGTGATATAGTGAATTTGCCTAACGGAAGTTCAATTACATATTCAATTGTTTTAGCTATTCCTTCAGGTTTTACTGGCAATCTTGACAATACAGCAATTATAGCTGTGCCGGTTGGAACATCTGATCCCGATTTATCTAACAACACCGCCACGGATACCGACACCCAGAACAGCACATCAGATTTGTCAGTTGCCAAGACGGACGGTACACCCCAATACACCCCCGGCACCACCACCACTTATACGGTAACGGTGA
>CAISRK010000339.1 GCA_903887815.1 uncultured Bacteroidales bacterium
GTACCCACACTGGCTCCCGTTGTGATTTACCATTTCCTGCTGAACCCGATGGAGAATGCCTGAATCGGCAAGATTTTCGACAGTGATAAGTTGTTTCCCATGGATCATGGGCAGGAAAACCAGGCAACTATCGATGGTTTTATACGAAAGTTTCCCATTGCTGTTTTCAGCTATAACCACTGTGCAAGCCCCGCAATCGCCTTCGGCACAGCCTTCCTTGACTGCTTTGTGAAACGGCAGCGACCGCAGGTAATTGAGTACCGTAGTGGTCGGTTTCAGTTCAGAGTCAGCATTAAAACCGACCGTAACCACCTGGTCGTTTAATACAAATCGGATACTATCGCGCCCGGAATTCATGATTTTTTCAATGTATTTTTCACATCAATCATTTTAGCGATAATGCTGATAGCAATCTCGGCAGGGGTTTCGGCTGCAAAGGGAATACCGACAGGCATATCGATTTTTTCAATCAGGCTTTCCGAAAGGATCTTTTCTGCCAGCGCTTTTTTACGGATTTCGCCAACTTTGCGCCTGCTGCCAATCATACCCAGGTAGGCATATTTGCGCGGAGCACATGCGAACAGGACTTTTTCGTCGAACTCATGCTGGTGAGTTACTATCACAATATAAGTGTTTGTGTCAAAGGCAAGTGAATCGATAATTTGGATGAAATCGCCGTTACATGTTTCAACACCAGGAATGCTCCAGGATTCGAAAATACCTTCACGCTGATCGAACACAAAAGGCCTGAAACCAAGCCCGGTTGCATAGCCTGAAAGGGCTTTCCCAATATGCCCGCCACCGAAAATATAGAGTTTAGGAAGCACGCCTAAGGGTTCGAAATATACTTCCATCGTACCTCCGCATTGCATTTTAAGGTCTTCTTCCAGGTGAAATTTCTTTGATTGGGGCGCTCCTGAGGTTATAATTCCTAGGGCATCCTTAATAGCCTGGAACTCAATACTTCCACCTCCTATTGTTCCTTTCACAGAGCCATCGCTATAGACAAGCATTTTCGAACCTGCTTTCCGCGGTGTGGAACCGGTTGTCATTGTTACAATGCATAACACGGCCGGAATCCCCTGTTCAATTACTAATTTAAGCTCATTATAAATCTCCTTCATACACGTTGAAATTGATAGCTAAATTATAAAAAAACAGCAGTGCTGTACAGAATATACTTGTTAATAATTCATTTTCATCATAAAAGCAGAGGGTCACAGAATAACTGAAGGTGCTTTTTTGCTTATAATAATAAAAGAAGTAAATTTGCTTTCAAAATATTATAATTTCATAACCTATTTAAAAACAGAATTATGAAGAAATTATTTCTACTGGCTGTAGCCGGATTACTGGCATGCAGCTGTACAAATTCCGGGAACAACACACAGGCAACCCAGGAACAACCCAAACAGAAAGAGGTAGTTATAACCAGTGATATGGAAAACGCTGCCGGAAAAGTACCTTCGTGGGGTAATGAAATTACAGTTGTAGCCATGCCGGCACCCGGCAAAGCACATTCAGGTGAATTTGTTTCAAAAGTGGATAAGGATAACCTGTATTCCTATACGTATCTTGAACAATTTAAAAACATTAACAATGTTGTACCCCGTAAAGTTATTGTGAGCGGATGGATAAATTGCCCTGAATACAGCGAGGAAACGCTGATAGCCATGGATATTAACGATAACAACAAATCAGTTCTCTGGAAAGGAAATCCAATAAGCCGTTTTGTTAAAAGTCAGAATGAATGGTATGAGTTTACAACCGAATTTTTGATTGATCAGCCGGTTACTAATGATTACCAGGTTAAAATATTCGGGTTCGGCGGTAAGAAAACAGCTTATTTTGATGACTTCAAAATAACATTTGAGTATTAATCGGGCATTCCTTCGAGCCATTAATTTCCTTTATGCTATTTAGTTCGCCCATTTTTCTTTTTGTATTCCTTCCGGTTGTTTTACTCCTGTATTTCCTTATCTGGCGAAAACTCCGCAATTACCTGTTGCTGCTTGCCAGCCTGGTCTTTTTTGCATGGGGAGGTGTAAGCTATACTGCCCTGCTCCTGATTTCGATAACATTCAATTATCTTTTCGGACTTGGTATAGGGAAAAACCCGGGTGGCCGGCGATCCCGAAATTTCCTGGTGGCAGGAGTGATTGTGAACGTCCTCTTCCTGGGAGTTTTTAAGTACGCTGATTTTGTTGTCGATAACCTGAATATATTTTCTTCTTTCCTGAAGTTTAAACCAATTCCCGATCCCGGGCTGGTTTTACCGATTGGGATTTCGTTTTATACCTTTCATGCGCTGTCGTACCTTATCGATGTATACCGTAAAATAACAGTTACCCAGAAGAATCCGTTTAACCTGGGTTTGTATATAGCATTTTTCCCCCAGCTTATAGCCGGACCTATTCTCAGGTACCACGACATTGCACCCCAGATTAAATCGCGAACAATTAATTCGGTTTCATTTTCATACGGAATCAGGCGGTTTGTAATCGGGTTAGGGAAGAAAGTACTTTTGGCTAACAACATGGGATTTGTAGCGGATACGGTTTTCGGCACTCCCGTCAACCAGCTCTCCGGAATACTTGCCTGGCTTGGGCTCATTACCTATGCACTCCAGATATATTTTGATTTTTCGGGCTATTCGGATATGGCAATAGGGCTGGGTAAAATGTTCGGGTTTACATTTATGGAAAACTTCAATTACCCGTATATCTCGCGATCAATCAAGGAGTTCTGGAGAAGATGGCATATCAGCCTTTCAACCTGGTTCAGGGATTACCTGTACGTTCCACTGGGGGGTAACCGTGTAAGCAAATACAGGACCTATTTTAACCTGATACTGGTTTTCTTTATCACCGGTTTATGGCACGGGGCGAGCTGGACCTTTGTGATCTGGGGATTTGTACATGGTACATTCCTCATTATTGAAAGAGTGAGCGAAAACAAATTTCCCGGCAAATTATGGAGGCCCTTGCAACACGGGTATACCATTTTCGTTGTACTGATGGCCTGGGTGTTATTCAGGGCCAATGATATTTCATATGCATGGTCGTATTATGGCGCTCTTTTTGGCAATGCATCAGCCAATTTCGATATGATGATTTACAGCAAGATAATCAACAAAGAATTCTACATTCTTTTCACAGTCAGCCTTTTGAGCGCTGCGGGAATATTTGTTAAAGCCCAGTCGTTTATTGACATGAAATTGGGGAATCTTAAAAACCACTCTACGGCATTCACCGAATCATACAGCGTAATTCAGGCCGTTTTTCTTATGGGCATATTTATAGCCTGTTCGGTTTACCTGATAACAAGCACCTACAATCCATTTATTTATTACCGTTTTTAATCAGGTGCTATGAAAGGTAAAAACACATTTTCGAATTACGTCCTTATCGGGCTGTTCCTGTTGGCCCTGGTTTCGCCATACATTCAAAACATTTTCAAAGTTATTCCCGATGTGACAAATACCGAAAACAGGCGCTTAGCCGATAAACCGGTATTTGACCTGGCACTTCTCGACCCGTTTCCCGCAAAATACGAGCTCTACTATAACGACCATTTTGCCTTCCGAAACCATTTTGTGAAGCTGTTTGCACAGGAAAACCTTGATGTTTTCGGCAAATGTCCCTACCCTGACCAAGTGATTATCGGGAAAAACAACGAACTGTTCCTGGTTTTCAGGGAACTGGATACATACCTGAATAAGAACTTGTTTACCAACAGTGAATTAAACAAACTTCGTTCCGACTTCGCCTACCGCAAACAATACCTGAAAGACCGGGGTGTTGATTATTATGTGGCGTTATGCCCTACCAAGTATTCGGTATACCCTGAACGCCTGCCCTGGTATGTTAAACCAATATACAAGGGAAGCCGTACTGACCAGTTTGTTGCTTTGCTGAAAGAGCTTGACATAAAAGTGATTGATATTAAGAGTGCAATTATAAAGGTTAAAGACAGCATTCCGGATCAGTTGTACCGCAAAAACGATAACCACTGGAATGATCTTGGAGCTTTTGTGGCTTACAGGGAAATCATGAAACAGATATCGAAAAGCCATCCCGGGATCAGAACGCTTCAGTTTTCTGACTTTACCATAACACCAAACGACGCTGAAGGCGGAAACCTGGCCATTATACTGAACCGCGCAAAAGAAATGCGGGATGTAACCTATACCTTCACCCCGAAATTCACAAGCACCAGTTCAGTGATTCAGAAGTTGCCCTATCCGGTTCCCGCTGATTTTGAAGCCGAAAACTTTTTTCACGGCTTTCAGCTTGCCAACGAAAAACTTCCGAAAATCCTGATCTTCCACGATTCATTCGGGAATAGCATTCAGCCGTTTATTAAGGAATCGTTTTCGAGGAGTATTTTTATCTGGGATAAATGGCAGTACAAACTCAACGAGCCAATCGTTGAAGCCGAAAAACCGGATATTTATGTAACCCTGGTTCTTGAAAGCCTTCTGCAGGGACTGATGGAAAATTGCGAGTATAAATAATATGCATTAAAGCAGGTGCGGTTTTATTATCTGCACTCCCAGAGCCCGGGATTTGAAATCCCGCACCATCAAACTTATAAATTGCTTTTCCCCTACTCCACTTTCACCCTCACCCCTTCCGAATGTGCCGAAAACTCAGGTGCATACATGCACTGTACCGTTGTGATCCCGTTGGAGAAGTCTCCTTTTTGTGTGGCAATTAATTTATATTCAAATACATAGGTGCCCTTCGGCAGGTAACAAATAAAGAAATTCGTTGCCGCATCGAGCGTTGATTCATAATAACCCAGGCCATCCTGCCAGCGGTATCCTGAAAGTATGTTAACCGGTTCAAATGCCGATGCACGCATATCTTTAAGGTGGATGTACTCCATGTCGCGGTCGGAACGGAGCTCAACCCGTACCACAATTTTATCACCGGTTTTCACTACCGTATTCTCTGTAACAGGCTCAATTACCGGTCCGGTTGCTGTGTTCACTTCCCGGAAAAGTTTTTTCGAAAGGCTAAGCGGGGTTTGCGCCGGCGTAATTTTATCAAGTTGTTCGAAATACTGCCAGTAAAGGGCGCCCCAGGCAACCGTTGGATTTGGATTGTTAACCGTAACTTTCCCCATTTCGGGTTTTATGGCTGATGCCTCCCATGAAATTTTAAAATACCCTGTTCCGGCTTCGGGTTTTGAACCATCCTGTTTGAAAGGATTTATTTTTTCTGTACCCAGGGTAATTTCCACCTGTTTGTCGGATGCCAGAAGCGAACTGCCACGAAGCAGTAAAGCATAGATAGCTTCGGTGGTTGCTTTGGTGGTTTTCCAGTCCTGGGTTTGCTTTTGCTTAAGCAGCCAGATTTTCATTTCCTCAACCGATTTCTGATCGTTGCTTACTTTGTCGAAAGCTTCGATAAGCAAAGCCTGGGTCTCAACTGGAGCCTGGTACCAGTTCCAGCCATGTTGTTCACTGCGCCAGTACATACCCATTTCATCGTTATGCAGGGCGGTTTCTTTTATTGAACGCATAATGAGAGCAGCCGTGGTTCCATCGCCAAAACGACTGAGGTATAAAGCGATCATTGCCTTCATGTAGTTGTTTTGCGTATTCCAGTATTTAACGGATTGGGCCTTGTAATAGCCAATCATCTCCTCGTAATTCTTTTCAATCGGATACTCATCCAGGAAATAGGTGCGGGCATACAGGTATTGTATGTCATCGTAACCCAGGTGGTTGTTTTTGAGGTATTCCTTATTGTATTTTTTTAAGTTTTCGAAGCTGATTTTCACCTCTTCATCGAGGTAACTGACTGCATTTTTCAACATAAGCTGTACTTCGCTGTTATCGGGCGAATCCAGCACGTTAAGAGCATTAAGATGGCCAAGCCCCGAAACAATGTGCTGGGTGATGTACCGGCTTTCGGGCATACCCGGGAACCATGGCCAGCCCCCGTTCGGAGCCTGCATATCGCCGAGTTTCTTCAGGGCCGACGCTTGTTCCGAAGCCATGCGGTTCAGGTCAAAAAGCAACCCGATCCGCTGTTTGCGCGCACTTTCGTTGGTCGCTTCGCGCACCCAAGGACTTTCCTGTAACAACACCGATTTGAGCTCTTCATTCTTTTCGAGGTTCGATTTCAAGGCATCGGGGGAACTGGTTTTCCAGCTTTCGAAAACCCGTTTGATCTTTGGATCGCTGCTGGCAATATGAGTAGCCAGGCTGTTGGCATAAAAACGGCTGAAAAGCTGCTCGGCACATTCGTACGGATATTCCATAAGATAAGGCAGGGCCTGAACAGCATACCAGGCAGGATTCGGGGTATATTCGAGCGAGAGCCTGTAATTACGGAGGGTTGAACCTGCTTTGCCCGAATTGAGCAGTTTGTCGAAGCTAAATTTCTTTTGCTCCATGCCATTTACCGGCAAAGCCATGCTTTCGGTCACCAGCATCCGGTTTGTTAATACCGGAACGGCTCCTTCCTCGCCATCACTGAAAGCGCCAGCCGATGCGGTTATGCGGTAAATTACAGCCTGTAACCCTTCGGGGATACTGATCTTCCAGCTTACAGCTGAACTCAGCCCCATATTTACAGTAAACGAAATGATCGACTGTGACAGACCTAAAATATCATCAACCGGTTTCATTGTTAAAGCATCGAAGAAGTGAAGTTCAGCGGTCCCGGTGAGGTTATGGTCGCTTAGGTTGGAGATTTTGGCGGCAAAATCCATTCTATCGCCTTCGCGGAGGAAACGCGGCACATTGGTGAAAATCATCAGGTTTTTCTGTGTTACAAGCGTTTTCTCAACCTGTCCGTATTTCAGGTCTTTTGTGTATGCCAGTCCCATCATTTTCCATCGTGTAAGTGCCTCGGGTGCTTTGAATTTCAAAACTATTTCACCCTTTTCGTTTGTAGAAAGCTGGGGGAAGAAAAAAGCCGTTTCGTTGAAATTCCTGCGCACCTGGAAGACGGGTTGTGCGACAGGTTTTTGACTTCCAGCCAATTCGACGGGAGCAACAGGGGCGACAAATTCAACTCTTTTTTCACTTGCCAAACCTTCACTTTTGCCAAGTGAAGGTGAGGCCATTTCGTCCTGGTTGAAAAGTTCACTATCTACTACTCGTGCACTTGATACTGCGGCAGCATCATATCTGAGCATCGTGCCCTTCCCACTTCCGCCATACCCGTATGAGTAGCCATAATTTAATCCAAACCAGTTTAACTGGTCGTATTCGCGGATTGCGGGGGAAGTGGTTGTTTCAGGGTAGTAATTCTGGTTGCCGGTTTCGGTTCCAAAGAAATGGTTATCTGTCCATGAATAGGTTCCGTTGAAATAATTGAAGATGTTAAAACTCCAATAGTGTGGCATAAATTCATCGAGCGAAGCATCGTACATACCGGCAAGCATTTCGGCAGCAGCTTTTTCGCCTTTGCTGTCGTGAATGGTAATCTGCCATTCTTCGTCCTGGCCCGGCTGCAGTTTATTGCGGAAAGAAGCAAAACTGATATCCAGTTTTTTATCGGTATAGGGCACATTGATCAGACAACTTATCAGGAACGTGCGGTTGTTTTTCACAAAAGCAAGGTTAATGGCAAAGTTGCCGCGGTATCCTTCTATTACCGGAATGCTGATGAGTTTCTGCCCGTTGTCGATGTTCAGAATCTCACGGCTAATGACCTTGTCTTGATGAACGATTTCATAGATTATACAGGCTTTTTTAACCGGTGTGCCGATTACAAACTTCACATTTTCACCGGGTTCGGCTTTGGGAGTGAGCAATCTGAAAAAAGCAGGCGAAACTGATGTTGTTGAGGTTGATTCAGGCTTAAAAGTGTTAAAATATTTTTTATAAATAACCTCCTCGCCGTATGCATCTTTAGCTTTTATCTCGAGCACATAAGTACCTTCATCTATAGCCGGCCCGATCCGGAATACGGAATCAGCAGGAGTATGAAAGTTTACCTTATAAACTGTTGAGTCGGCTGAAAACAAATTGGGTTCCTTTAGCCAGGTTGTCACATCGTCCTCATTATCATATACTTCACCAGGAAATTCTTTTTCAAATTCCTTTTTCGACATGGTAAACCTGTCGGGTCGGGCCCATTTGCGCGTATACAGTACCTGCCCGGGTTTGCGCAATTTTGAAATGCTCAGCTTCCCGCCAATGGATTCTTTTTCTCCGTTAAGGTTGGTAGTTGTAAGCGTGAATTGAACTCCTTTGCCGATAGTAACATCAGGAGCCAAATCCGTATTTAACAGCAATGCGTTGTAGCCGACCGAAATCCCGGTTTCAGCATTATGGCTTTCACCATTCATATCAGCAACATCGGCATAAACGGTGTAGGTGAAAACCGGGTTGGTTTTCCTGTCGACAGCCAGATCGGGAATTGCCTTAAAAGTTACAGTGAAAAAACCATCGCTGCCCGTAAGCGTTTCGCCATTTGTAATTTCCATCTCGTCCGAAACCGGTATACTGCGCCATCCCCACCAGAATGGGAAATGTGCCTTTCGTACAACGCGGTACGATACTTTTGCATCCGGAACCGAACTTCCGGCATACGCAGTAGCTTTAGCTCTGGCGGTAATGGTTTCGCCCAGTTTGTAAGAGCCCTTCACCGGTTCAAAAACTACTTCAAACTTAGGGCGTTTATATTCTTCAACCTGCACCGCAACGGACCCGGTTTCGCAGCGTATAGCCATCCTGCCCGTCAGAACGCCCTGTGGAGCAACAAAATTTCCACTGAACGAGCCAAAATCGTTGGTGGTGAGTTCCTGTTTCGAAACTTCCTGCCCGTTTACATCATAAAAACTTACTGCCGTCTTAAATCCGGTCTTGATTTTTACATCCCCTGCATTCCGTTCAAGCACAATACCCTTGAAAAAAATGGTTTGCCCAGGACGGTATATTGAACGGTCGGTGAAAAAATGAGTCTGCACAATGGTCCTGGGATCTTCGGTATTGTACCTGTATCCTGAAAAATAACTTTCGGTGATCAGTTTATCCTTTTTAGTGCTGAAAACCAGGTAAAACTGGTTGTTCCTCCAGTTATCATTTTTAGAAGGTATTGTAAGCATACCCGATTTATCCGAAACAAATATGTCGCCCGCAATACCATCATATTTTCGCAATTTGGAATTGTACTCCCTGCGGAAAACCTGGACCTTCACACCGGCCAGCGGTTGACCTGAATCGCGGTGAAGGACTACAATTTCGTTTTCTCCGTTGCTATTCCTGCGGCTCAGGAAGCTGATATTGCTTGCCCAGAAACTGTTCGAAATTACAATGGCCGTGCTGTCGGGAAAAGAAGCATTGTTACTTGCCAGAAGCAGGTAATAACCTGCCGTTACTGCCGGAATGCGGATTTCGGCAGAGTGAACCCGGTAATCACCGTCATCGGGGAAATCCTGTTCCCATGTTCTGATAGGTTTTTTAGCCATGTATTTTCCTAACCGGATATCCTGCTGAAAATCCCTTAGTTCCCGGTCGGTATTGGGGTCAATTTTCAGAAGGCGGAAATAGACTTTTGATACATTTTTATACGTTACCAATGCCAGTTCTGGCCTTGAAGGAATAGAGGCATATTCTGTCTCTATTGAAATTGAAGGGGTTTTTATGCTCCCAATCAGCGAACGACAGTTTTTTGCGCCAAAACTATCGGGGAAACGGCTAATGGCTGATTCGCAAACTTCGACAGCTTTCTTTTTATCCCATTTGCGGCTAACATGAATTGAAGGTTTAGTGTCTGATTCTTCGTTCAGGTAAGGGATTATACCTACATCACTGCCATTAAGCTGAAAGGCAATCGCATATGCAACATCGGCGGATGAAGGGTTGTCAATAAACCGGCTATCCAATTTATACAGCGTATTTAGGTATAGGCTATCCTTATCGGAAAGAATGCTTTTTTCATGAATAAAAGCAAGTCTTTCCAATTCAGCATCTATCAAAGCTGCCGGATCTTTATCCTGGAGATGGAATGCAATTACGTCCTGCAAAAGTTTCAACGCCTGGAAATCGAAAGAAAAAGGATCAGGCGAACTTATGATTAATCCCGAAAACTCATCTGATGACAAAAAATAGTCTGCACGGTCAACCAAAAAGGTAGCTGCCGGTTTTGTAAGTCCGGCTTCGGAAGAAGAATAAAAGTCGATAGCACGATGAGCCAGGAAATCAAACAAAGTGGGTCTGAATTTTTCCGAATCCTTTTGCTTAACAAGGATTTCGTTGTAGTCCGATACAGCTGTTTTTTTAAGTAAATCCTTGTCGGTTAGTGACAGCTCAAAGTTTTCCAAACTTGCTGCGACAAGTTTCCGTACATCCCAGGTTTTTATGTCCTCAGCCACGAAGTTCGCGGTTTCGCTGCGGTTGAGTATCTGCCAGCGGTTACTTTCATAGTATTGCCAATAAAGCCCGGCCAGTACCGAACACAGTATTTGTTTTACAGGGGTTTTTGCCGACAGTATTTCGAGCTGGGTGCGGGCAATTGCTTTTTCGGAATAGTCTTCCTCGAAATCCGACTCCAGTTTCATCCGGTAAAGTACCGCCTTTAAAAACTGGTTGGCTTGTCCATCGGCTTTGGCCTTATCGTAAACAAGGATCACAAGCTCAAGTGCCGACCGCGCCTGCCCAAGCGCAACAAGCGAATCAACCTTTTGCCATTCAGGCGAATACCCATTCTGCGCTATCGCATTAAAACTCAATAACAGGATCAAGATGCTGAAAATTGTTTTCATACTAATTCGGTTTTACTCAATTATAAAGATATGTATTTTGATTTCATAAGGATGCACTTTTGGTTGTTTTTCCATAAAAGGAATCAAAATTACCCCGGTTTCAGCACAAAACTGTTCCTGGTTTTCCTCCCGGAAGTATGCCAGAGTAATACGTGAAATGAACAAATTGAGTATATTAGTAGCTGAATTTAATTTGAATGCTTACTTTAGAGGTCGGATAATAAAATTTATGCGGTTTCTGTTGGTATTTTTTCTGTCTGTTTTTGCCGTTTCTCTCCAGGCTCAAAACCCAGCTGAGGCGTATGTCAATAAATATGATTCACTTGCTCTGGAAGTGCTTAATACTTATAGCATCCCTGCAAGCCTGGTACTTGGAATAGCTTTGCAGGAAAGCGGTGGAGGAACAAGTAAATTATGTGTTACCAAACACAACCATTTTGGGGTAAAAGGACGAGTAAAGTCAGGCAAAACAAAATCGGGTTATGTTACCACATACCGGAGTTTTGAGTCGGATGAAGCGGCTTATCTGCATTTTGGCAAAATGGTTTCCGGGAAAAAATATTATCCCGGACTGAGAAATAATATGGATTATATGAAATGGCTGAAAGCAATGAAATCAGCAAAATATGCTTCTTCCTCAACATGGGTGAGCCGTGTCGACAATATAATTAGAAAGTATGATTTAACGCGTTTCGATACGCCGCCTTCTGAAATAATACCCTTTGCTCCTGCGGTCACGGATTCAATTCTTGTTCGTGAAAAGAACAATCCTTAAGCTGAATGGAATCTTTTTTTAGTTAAAAGATTTGCCGTTTCTCAAATATCACTATTCTCTTACTATATCTATACTCAGGAAAAATCAATTCCTGAATTATCTAATTTTCAAATTGCTGGATTATTGCATTACCGGATTCTTTCACAACCTCGAAATAAGAAATAAAAGGCTTCAGTCCTAATTGGATACAAGAGCCGTAACCGGGTTCGCCAGTCCTGAATAGGAAATAAGCTCAACCCTAGCCCGCCCTACTGCCTGTTCCGATTCAATAAGTACCGGCATACGATTGGCATCATCAGTCAACCACAAGGTAATAGGGTAAGGATCGTCGAAAGCGTATCCTGTTGCCACCATGGGCTGGAAAGCGATACAACGGAATTTCCCGAGCTTGGTTTTTACAGTTTCCCTGCCTTTAAATATTACTTTTGAGTGGTAAACCGTATCGTCGAGAAAAAATGGTACTTCAATTGTTCCGCCTGGTTTAAGTCCTGAAATATTCAGGGTACGGGCATAGTAAAAAGCTGATAAAATATCCTGGACATTAGCCGGAACCTTAATTATTTTTGTCAGGCTTACAGCCAAACGATCATTCTGACGGAAAGTTACCTGGTCGTCCTTTGAATAATTGTTTTCCCTTGTCCGGCGATTAAACTGCCATGAAATCAGTGCTTCCTGGTCAAAATAACTTTCGAAACGGTCGTGTATTTTATAAAACAACTCAATAAATCCGGTTGTTTTCCCTTCACCGACCACATAATACGTACTCCGGTTGTTAATTACTTTATTGTCCTCCATTACTTCGAGCGAAGCTCTCCCGCCGGTAATGCTTCCGGTAAGTGCCGAGTTAAATGCTACACGGAAAGCGAGTTTCTCGCCACGCACGAATGCAGTATTCGTCACACTGCGGTAAGCCTGGCAACAAGCAACTATACTGCTTAACAAAAATAATATGGTGAGAAACCTGCGCATCGAAAAGGTATTTGGTTTACTAACGTTCAAAAAACGTTCCAAAGTGTATTTGGTTTCACCAAAAAACAAATAATTGTCGGAAGCAGGCAAAAATACAAGTTCAATACCCAAAAGGAAATCAGTAGAGGCCCCGTATAGGCTATTTTAATTTCAGCGCTTTGGCCGGGCAATGATTCGCCAGGCTTGCTATAAGCCTGAACTGGCTATCGGATACACTTATACTATAAACACCTGGTTTATCAATAACATATGGAATATTTTTCAGGCATTTACCCATATGCATGCATTCCTCCTGGTTCCATTCGATGGTTTCCTCCCCGTTCGTAAAATACCTGATATCTTTCAAAACAGCAATTGTTTAAATCTAATGCAAAAATACGATTTCCTGTAAGCTGTGACGCATAAATCTGACACTGAAAATATAGTATTCTTCATTTTCGTCCATTCTTTCTGCTCATTGTCCCCTTGTCTCCAGGTCCCCATGTCAACCAAATCTTAGCGTTTTTTCCTGAAAAAATCTTTCACCAGGGTACTGCATTCTTCAGCAAGCACACCGCCAGTAACTTTGGTGCCCGGATGCAGAACCGATGAACTCAGAAGCGAATATCCGCGTTTTTCATCTGCAGCCCCATACACTATCCTGCTTATTTGCGACCAGAACGATGCTCCGGCGCACATTACACAAGGTTCGATGGTAACATATAAGGTGCAGCCATCGAGGTATTTACCGCCCATAAACCCCGAAGCAGCAGTAAAAGCCTGCATTTCGGCATGAGCCGTAACATCATTGAGTTGCTCGGTGAGATTATGTGCACGGGCTATTATCCTGTTCTCGCATACAATAACTGCTCCTATTGGAACCTCGTCCTTCGCCAGAGCTTTGCGCGCTTCTTTCAAAGCCTCACGCATAAACGATTCGTCGGAGAAAACTGTAAATTCCATACTCGGTATTAAGGAGAAACAAAAGTACCGGTTTTTTGACAAACGGTATGCTTTCTGCATCTATTTGACATTTTCGATAACACACAGTAAGAATTTATTCCTTTCGGCTCTTCCCGGATTTTCACTTTTGCACCGTGCGCATGAAAGAAATTCGTATTTTTAGATGGATTACACCGCGAAATTCCCGAAATTTTAGTAATATTGCACTTCAATTTGAAAACAGGCTAATGATCAGAAAGTTAATACGCTCAGCCAGGTTACAGGTCGCAATTATTGCCTTGCTTACAGCGGGGTTTGCATATGGTAATACCACCCAGCAGGATTCAATCCCCCAGAAGGTTGAGGCAAGTGAAAGTGCCCATACTGAGAAAGCGTTCAATGCCGGCGAAATGATCATTGATCATATTGTTGATGCTCACGAATGGCATATTCTCACCTATAACGACTTTCACCTTTCGATTCCATTGCCTGTAATTCTGATTGATAATGGCAAACTGGTTGCATTTAGTGCCAGCCATTTCCATCATGGTCATGAAACCTATAAGGGTTACAAATTAATGACTGAAGGCGAAAATAAGGGTAAAATTGTTAAAGTTCTGGATGACGGTTCGCTTGATGCAACTGCAGAACTCCCGCTTGATTTCTCGATCACCAAAAATGTTGTTTCGCTGTTTATCAGCCTGTTATTGCTTTGCTTTGTGTTTATTTCAATTGCAAACAAGTATAAAAAGAACCCTGATGTTGCGCCTAAAGGCCTGCAGTCGATGCTGGAACCGCTTATCCTTTTTGTCCGCGACGATATTGCCATCCCGGGAATAGGGAAAAAGAACTATGCACGATTTATGCCATTCCTGCTCACGGTATTTTTCTTTATCTTTTTCAATAACCTGTTAGGGCTCATCCCCATTTTCCCGGGTGGAGCCAACCTTACCGGTAACATCGCCATTACACTGGTACTTGCACTGTTTACGTTTGTAATCACCACATTTATAGGAAACAAGAATTACTGGCTGCACATTTTCAATGCTCCCGGGGTTCCCTGGTGGCTGAAATTCCCGATTCCGCTTATGCCCGTTGTTGAGTTCATCGGCCTTATTACAAAACCATTTGTACTTATGGTCCGTTTGTTTGCTAACATAACTGCCGGCCATATTATCCTGCTTGGATTTATGAGCCTGATATTTATTTTCGGAAACATGAATGTTATACTGGGATATGGAGTTTCTGTATTCTCGATAGCTTTCGGCGTTTTTATGACCATGCTCGAATTACTGGTAGCATTTATACAGGCATACGTATTTGCCTTGCTTTCGTCCATATACTTCGGTATGGCAATGGAAGAACATCACCACGAAGAAGAACATCCTACTGACCACTAAATCTTTTATTAATAACCATAATTCACTTCTTATGTCACTCTTAAGCGTTTTATTACAAGAAGCAGCAAACTTCGCTCCCATAGCTTATATGGGCGCAGGTATTGGTGCTGGTATTGCAGCTATCGGTGCAGGTATTGGTATTGGAAAAATCGGGGCTTCCGCTCTCGAATCCATTGCCCGCCAGCCTGAAAGCGTAGGCGATATCCGATCGAACATGATTGTGGCAGCCGCTCTTATCGAAGGTGTAGCTTTCTTCGCTATCGTGGTTTGTCTGTTGATCATTTTCATGAAGTAAAAAATTCTGCTGCTGTATCCCTGCGACTGGCAGGGATGCCGCAGTTGAATAATTTCAGCCTGAAAAAAAGTAAACGAATTATAAACTATTCATACCCAGAACTATGCAATTAGTAACTCCTGGAATCGGACTGATTTTCTGGATGTTGGTTTCCTTCAGCCTGGTAATGCTCATTTTAAAGGTCTATGCCTGGACACCAATCATGAAGGGCATCCACCAGCGGGAAGATACCATCGAAAAAGCACTGGAAGCTGCCAATGAAGCCAAAAAGGAAATGTTGCAGCTAAAAGCCGGTAATGAGCAATTGCTCCGCGATGCAAAGGACGAACGCGATGCACTGATGCGCGATGCCCGCAAAGTTAAAGAAGCAATCCTCGAGGAAGCCCGGGTGAAAGCCAACGAAGAAGCCGCCAGAATAATGGAAAATGCACGCGAAAATATCCAGTTCGAGAAGATGGCTGCCATCAACGACCTGAAAAACCAGATTGCTTCCATTTCAATCGAAATTGCTGAAAAGCTTTTAGGCAAAGAACTTGAAAACAAAAAACAGCAACAGGAACTTACCGAGAAACTGTTGAAAGACGTTAAAATTAACTAGGCAGAATCTATAGACCGCTCAAATGAGTTATACTAAAATAACCATACGTTACGCTGCTGCATTTTTTGACCTTGCCGACGAAAAGGGCA
>CAISRK010000340.1 GCA_903887815.1 uncultured Bacteroidales bacterium
CCTGCATTGTGTTGTTTAAGCCTTAGTATTACATCAGCCGATATTCCAATGTATATTTCATCGTTAATACTATTGAATAGTGCATATAAAGAAATCATCCTCGAAATACAAATATTTGACTGACAATGATTTGATATGACATTTAGGAAACTTCCCTGCCTGCAACGCAGTCAGGCAGGCGTTCTATCCGTTGAACTATGAGGCCATTATATTTGTGATTTCAGATTTACGAGTTTAGATTTCCTGAACCAATCAAGGAGGAGTAACATTCCTTATTTTGTTAAGCGCTCAAAAACTACTTTAACTCCAAACGGACTGCAAAAGTAAATTGTTTTTCTGATTCAGATAAGTCGTAAACAGCATGCCTGCTATTGAGTCTGGATTGTTGCTCAATTAGCATGTTTATTTCTGATTACCTTTACCGTATATGCTTAAACCCGTTCTCGATAGCTGCTGAAATACGTGCAAAAACCTCGTCGAATGAGCCCTGTCCGTCAATTTTAATAACACCGTGCAACTGGTTGTATTTCTGAATTACCGGCACGGTCTTGATTTCGTGCTCCTGCAGGCGTTTTACTATCTTTGCAGTGCTTGTATCGTATGGCATACAGCTATTGGTTTTGCTTCGTTCATCGAGGCGGCTTATCAGTTCCAGCGTGGGTACTTCAATTTCGATAATCTGTGAAATGGATGAGCCGTATTTTTTCAGCATCCCATCCAGGATATACGATTGAACCAGGGTTCGCGGGTATCCTTTGAAAATAAACCCTTTAACATCCTTTGAACTGGCAAGTTTTTTCTCAATAAGCTGAACCACTATTTCATCGGGCACCAGTTGCCCGTTTTCGTAAAGCTCGGTAATTTTCCGGCCTGTTGCCGTGTTGGCAGCAATTTCCTGCTCCAGCATAGCCCCGGTAGCCACGTATTCGAGGCCAAAATGCTTTGCCAGCGCTTTACCCTGCGATCCCCGACCCGACCCGGGATAACCAAAAAGCACAATATTAAACAGGCTTTTACTTAATTCCTGACTAATAATGGCGGTAATGGACCGGGTAACATTTTCGATACTCTCGCAGCCGTTCACCTCTTCGAAAATACCTTTATCTTTATAAAACTGCAGAACAGGAAGCGTTTTCTCGTTGTATTCCCGCAAGCGGTTGCGGATTACTTTTTCGTTATCGTCACTGCGACCTGATGTTTTCCCCCGGTTCAGCAAACGGGATACCGACTCTTCTTCCGGCACGGCAAGGCTTATAAGGCAGTTTAACGAGGTATTCAGTTTCAGCATCAGCCCCTCCAGGATATACGCCTGGATATATGTACGCGGAAACCCGTCGAACAAAAAACCGTTAGAGTCCGGGTTATCGGTAATGGTCTTTTCGATAATCTGTACAATTATTTCGTCCGATACCAGCCCGCCCGATGCTATGCTGCTTTGCGCCTCCATACCGAGTTTCGATTTTTCGGCTATTTCCTTGCGTAACAGATCGCCTGTGGAAATATAAAACAGGTTGTATTTACTGATCAGGAATTCAGACTGTGTTCCTTTGCCTGCACCAGGAGGTCCGAATAGAGCTATATTCAACATACCGAATAATTTTAACATCAAATTTAAACAGAAATGTGATTAAAAGCGGGGAAAGATTTGGTAAAATTTTATCGGGGGAAAAGAGGGAATGGAATGTTGAAACTGGTGGCTGGCAGCTAGTTGCTGGAAGCTGGAGGCTGGGCGCTGAGCACTCTCCATTGAGCACTGATTGCTGGTTACTGGTGGCTGGGCAATGGTTGATTGCTGTAGGTTGCTGGGCGCTGGCGGCTGGAATAAGGATTTTGGCTGTTTTTGTTATTGCTTTCAGCGAATTTGTAAGCCTTAAAGCCGGAAAGATTCCGGATGTATATTCAGGAAAATGTTGTTATGTCAAATTTATTACTATGTTTGTTCTGCCGTTCCGGTTTAATATACCTCATCAATATTGCCTCAGATCACGGTAATTGTTGATTTTGGTTTTTTGCAATGGCAATTGAGTAAATTTCGCCATTCAGATTAATACCCCCGGAAACCCTTAGCAATACCGAATTCTTATCATCAGATTATGAAACATATTGACCTTGCTGCGTCCATTAAGGAAAGCGATTCGGATTTTCTGAAAAAATTTCCTCATTTTGTTGTGCGGTGGCTCGAGATGATCATCAAACAGGATGAACTGAATTATATAATCGAAAAATACAAGGATTTTGAAGGCGCCGATTTCCACCGCGCTATAATTAAGGAATTCAATATCACACTGGAGGTTGAAGGACTTGAGAACCTCCCGGAAAACAGGAAATGCTTCTTTGTTTCGAACCATCCGTTCGGCATTGCCGACGGCCTTGTACTTACAAAGACAGTTATTGAAAAATACGGTACGTTCAAAGCCATAGGAAATGAATCCTTCCGTTTCGTGCCAAACCTTCGTCCTTATATTGCGCTCGTAAATCCGTTTGGAATGAGTTCGAAAACAGTCGTAGCAGAGCTCGAAAAAGTATACCAGTCGGATGTGGCAATCACCCATTTCCCTGCAGGGATTGTATCGCGCCGTTACGACGGTAAAGTGCAGGACCAGGCCTGGCAGAAAAGCTTTATCGCCCGTTCCATTTCGTGCCAGAGGGATATTGTTCCATTTTATTTTCACGGAAAGAATTCCAGGTTATTTTATTACATTAACCTGGTGCGCAGGGCATTCGGGATTAAAACCAATATCGAACTTGCCCTTTTGCCACGCGAATTATTCAACAAAAGGAATAAAACGATCAGATTCGTCATCGGGAAACCTATCTCCTGGAAAACATTTGACACTTCGCATACGCATATTGCCTGGGCACAAATAGTGAGAGCCCATGTGTACAAACTGGCGGCAGATAAGGACTGTAAACCGGATTTCTGATTCAGGCTTACAGCAGCATGCTTGACCATTACATGCATTAAGGCGCAAATGAAGAAGGTTGAAAAATGATTCCAGCCGGAAATCCCTGAAGGCACAATTATTTATATCGCGGCTTTATGTATTTTTCGTTTTTAAAACAAATCTTACTCTTTTCTGTTCATAAAAAGCAACTCCCTTATCATTAAACTGCTTCCTTTATGAAAAACCTGTTTACAGCTATTGTCCTTTTTCTGCTCACTGTGGCTTCCTGGGCTCAATCTACCCCCAAGTATACAAAAATTATTGATGGTGGGTCCATTCGTTCAACGCCTCATTTGTGTGATAATCCCCTTGACCTCAATGGCCTTATTGCAGTAACTGACCCTGATTTTGCCAAACAACTCTGCCCTTATGCCGAGGAAGACAAATGGCCGTCAGCCATTGAAACCCTTGATAAGAGAAATAATGGTGGCCGCGAACTCCTCATAAAGTGTAACATTTATTATGTGGCTGATATTGGCGATGATGCCGTATTATTATGGGTGCCAATGGAAATTAATCAAAACATGCCTGCTGAAATGCGCGACAAGGGTGATTTCCTGGTAATGATCGGGAAAGAAGCCGTGGAACTGGGCGATAAAGTATCGCTATATGGTGATAAAAAGAAAGAAATAGCTGTTGCAGAAAAATCGGGCCCGAAAATTGATTTGAATGCCATAGGATTTGAAGATCAGCTGGCAAATATTGTCGCTGACTTTCAGAATGCGTTTAAAACAATAAAAGGATCCCAAATCCCTCAGAAACAAGGTTCCTTATCATTGTCGACTGATTACAATTCAAAGATTGCTTTATCAGGGGCTGAAAATTCATACCTGAGCGAATCATCCTTCGGTTCCTCTATACCGGCTTTTATTGCTACTCTTGGAGACTTTGATGATAAAACCACAGCCATCGCAAAGTATAAAGAGATTGTCGGGACAATACAAGATATGGACTTCCCATGCTGTACCTTCATCGAAATGGATGAAGTGGTTAACGAATCGCTGATCAGCCAGGGATTTATTCCTTTTGACCTGGATGGCAGCATGGCCGAGGAATTCGAGAATATTGTTCTTGAAGTGGAAGTGATGAAAAACTTCAGACTTTCCAATGATCACAAAATGATCGATCAGTGGAGTGTTGTGCTCAGGGTCAAAGAGCTCTGACAGACTCTTTTTTAGAATCAATTACCGGTCAGTCAATCGCAGGCCTTGTTCAAGCAAAGCAATCATCCGGGCAATATGTTCAACTTTCGTATTTTCGTTTTTCGTGGAATAAATCCATTCAACAAAAGCCTTCTTTTCCCCGTCAGTATATGTGCTTAGCGATTGAGATGCAAGTGGATAATCTTCAAGGCATTCGGTCAGTTCGGCAGGGAACTCCACCGGGGCATTATCGGCAAACAAAATCACATGTACCCGATCGCCGGCTTCTTTCTTTATTTTTTTCCGTATGGCGACTTTTACCGGGAGGAACAATTGTCCCTGTCCATTCGGCATCAGGTGGTACGAATTGAATTCGCATCCATCGATGCTGCCCTTCACCCTCACCCAGCCAAACCACGCGTGCCGGTCCTGTGGTATTTCAGGAATCAGCGCATAAGTCCATCCGCCTTTACCGGGGAATTTTTCGAGAATGTAATTTTTGTTTACAAGGGGCTGAGAATCCATCTTTGTTATGATGAAACGATACGGAAATAATAGTATCCGGCCAACATACCTATGATACTCTGTTCCGGTTTAGCTTAAGAAATCCGGAATTGCAGAAATTCCAAACATCAATATAATTAGGCTTATCTCTTACCTAAGTCGCTACCTTACCTCACTACCGTTTCCATAAGCCTCTGTAGGCGAAACGAAACACAGTTTGCCATCCTTGTTCTCAGCCATCAGAATCATGCCTTTCGATTCGATTCCTTTAAGGTTTCGCGGGGCCAGGTTAGCCAGGAGAACTACCTTCTGTCCGATTACCTGTTCAGCAGTATAGTATTCGGCAATGCCCGAAACCACGGTTCGTTTATCCAGGCCGGTATCAATTGTAAGTTTGAGGAGTTTGGCTGTTTTGGCCACTTTCTCTGCTTCTATAATGGTGCCTATGCGAAGATCGAGTTTGGTGAAATCGTCGTAGGTGATTTCGGGTTTTTGCTCTGCAATCACACTGTTTTCAAGCGCATTTTCGGCCTTTGTATCGGTAAGCCTTTTAACCTGTGCTGCAATTACATCGTCCTCAATTCGGTCGAACAGGAATGCCGGCTCGTTAAGCTTGTGCCCTGGTGCAAGCAACAGCCCTGAACCTGCTGACGACCAGGGTTGCAGGCTGGTATTTAGCATCCCGAGTAACTTAGCCGACGTAAACGGCAGGAAAGGTTCACCTAATATTGAAAGGTTGGCACAAACCTGCAACGAAATATTCAGGTTTGTTTTTACTTTTTCGGGATTTGTGGCAAAATTCTTCCAGGGTTCGGTTTCAGTAAGGTATTTATTCCCCAGTCTTGCTAAGTTCATCATCTCGTTGAGGGCTTCGCGGAAGCGGTAACTCTCAATGCTTGCTGCAATCCTTTCAGGGAAACCGGCCAGATCGGCAAGCGCCTGTCGGTCGGTATCATTCATCTCCCCCAATTCGGGAACCACTCCCCCGAAGTACTTGTGGGTGAGTACAAGCGTACGGTTCACAAAATTGCCGAAAATGGCAAGCAGTTCACTGTTGTTACGGGTTTGAAAATCCTTCCAGGTAAAGTCGTTGTCCTTGGTTTCGGGAGCGTTGGCGGCGAGTGTATAACGCAGCACATCCTGTTTGCCGGGGAAATCGACAAGGTATTCGTGAAGCCATACCGCCCAGTTGCGCGAAGTCGAAATCTTATCCCCTTCGAGGTTCAGGAATTCGTTGGCGGGAACATTTTCCGGAAGGATATAGGTCCCTTCGGCCTTAAGCATGGCGGGGAAAATAATGCAATGGAATACGATGTTATCCTTGCCGATAAAATGCACCAGCTTGGTATCGGCCGATTTCCAATAGGGAACCCAGTCTTTCCCGGTGGTTTCGGACCACTCGCGGGTAGCTGAAATATATCCTATAGGTGCATCGAACCATACATAGAGCACTTTCCCCTCAGCGCCTTCAACAGGTACTTTTACACCCCAGTCGAGGTCGCGGGTTACGGCACGGGGCTGCAGTCCACTGTCGAGCCACGACTTGCACTGACCGTACACATTGGTTTTCCAATCGTCGCGGTGCGATACAAGTATCCATTCCTTAAGCCAGGTTTCATACTGGTCGAGCGGGAGGTACCAGTGTTTGGTTTCCTTCATTACCGGAATATTCCCGCTGAGTGCTGATTTGGGGTTGATAAGTTCGGTGGCACTAAGTGTTGAGCCGCAGTTTTCGCATTGATCGCCGTAAGCACGTTCGTTGCCACAGCGAGGGCAGGTACCGGTTATGTAGCGGTCCGCAAGGAATTGCTGAGCTTCCACATCGTAGTATTGCTCGCTTTCTTTTTCAATAAACTGGTGATTGTCGTATAACTTCCTGAAAAATTCCGATGCCGTTTCGTGATGTATGGGTGCCGAAGTCCGGCTGTAAACATCAAATGAAATTCCCAGTTCTTCAAAGGACTGTTTGATGATTCCATGGTATTTATCCACTACCTGCTGGGGAGTAAGCCCTTCTTTGCGTGCCCTTATGGTAATCGGAACGCCGTGTTCATCGCTGCCCCCGATAAAAAGCACATCGCGCCTGCATGAACGCAGGAACCGCACGTAAATATCGGCCGGGATATACACGCCGGCAAGATGGCCGATATGAATCGGGCCGTTGGCATAGGGCAAAGCAGAAGTAACTGTATAGCGCTTAAAAGCTTCGGTATTGGAATCTGTCATGGTCTCGCTCCTCATCAAAATAGTGTGCAAAGATACAGAATTGCTTACGATTTGGAAGTGGTTTCTTAAATGAAATAGGCTTTGGGGATAAGGCTTTAGGGGTTTGGAGAGCATATGCTGGTTTTTATACCCTGCCTTTTTCTTCCTCAGGGATCCAGGGCCCCGGTGTTCCGGGTTTTTCATATTTCCATTTGCATTCACAGTCGGATTCATTACTTTTGATGTTGAAATCAACTCGCATGATAACTCCTCCTTACCTGAAACCCGGCGATAAAATTGCCATAGTTGCCCCGGCCAAAAAAGTTACTGCTTCCGAAATGGATGCAGCTATCGGCATATTCAGGTCGTGGGGATTGCAGGTAGAAACGGGGCCGCATCTTTTCGGCGAAAGCCACCAGTATTCAGGCACCGACGAAGAACGGACAGCTGACCTGCAGATGATGCTCGACGACAGGGAAATCAAAGCCATTATCAGTGCCCGCGGTGGCTATGGAACAGTGAGAATAATCGACAAACTTGATTTTTCGGCTTTCACGCAACACCCGAAATGGATTGTGGGTTACAGCGATATTACGGTTCTGCATTCGCATATTCAAACGCAGTTTGGAATCGAAACCCTGCACGCCATTATGCCTATCAACTTCCCTGAAGAAGGTTCGGAGGAAGCCGTTGAATCCCTGCGAAAAGCCTTGTTTGGCGAGGAGCTGAACTACCTTACCGGAAGCCATCCTATGAATATTCAGGGTAATGTTTCAGGCCAGCTTACAGGCGGAAATCTTTCGATACTTTATTCGCTTACCGGCTCCCCTTCCGACATTCAAACTGACAATAAGATTCTCTTTTTTGAGGATCTTGATGAGTACCTTTATCATATGGACCGCATGATGACAGGGTTGAAACGCAGCGGCAAACTGTCAGGATTGAAAGCCATTGTTACAGGTGGTTTGACAAAAATGAATGACAACACCATTCCGTTCGGTAAAACGGTCGAACAGATAATTGCTGATTATGCTGCTGAAGCAGGTATCCCGCTTTGTTTTAATTTTCCGGCAGGCCATTTTCCCGATAACCGCGCCCTGATCATGGGCCGTGAAGTTCAGCTGAGTATCGATAAAGCGGGATTTTCGCTCAGGTTTTCCCCTTCAGTCGAAACCGCGAAAACAGGAATCCCATTCTGGAAAATCCTGAAACCGGCACTGTTTTTCCTGGGATTTATCGGGTTTATCTATGCCATTTTGTATGTGATACGGTTGTTTGTAAAGTGAAGGTAATAATTTCGGATTTGCGATTTGCGATTTCGGAATGTCCAATCTGTCTTCTATCAAACGCTGAAACCCTTAAACCCTAAAACTCTGAAACACTTCAAACCCTGAAACCCTTCAAACCATGGCCGACCACAACGAACTTGGTAAAATCGGTGAAGAACTGGCCGAAAAACATCTTCGCCGGATCGGGTATAAAATCCTTCAGCGCAACTGGCGTTATGGGCACGATGAGCTTGATATTATTGCGCGTGATGGCGAATGGCTTGTAATTGTCGAAGTAAAAACCCGCACTACGGATTTGTTCGGTGAACCCGAAATGGAAGTAAAACCAGCAAAACAACGAGCCATAGTGCGTACAGCCGATGCGTATATTCAATTCGCAAACTTTAATGGAGATACCCGTTTCGATGTGATCGGAATACTATTAGGCAATGGGAAAGTTGTGCTTAACCATGTTAAGGATGCCTTTATGGCCAGGATGTAACCAGCGAGGGGCTAGCAACTGCCGGTGCCAAGTGCCCAGTGCCCAGTGCTGAGTAACCAGATACCAACTACAAGAAACCAGAAACCAGCTGCCAGAATCACACAAACTGTTCCAGCAGTTCAATCCTCTTTTCAATCGGCGGATGCGTTGCAAATAAATTGTCCCACGAAAAACCATGGGCCGAAGGCTTCGGGTTGTCGATAAACAACTGGGCAACATCGCGGCTGTTGACAGCTTCAATGGCCGGATCGGCTGATATTTTGCGTAAAGCCGAAGCAAGTGCCTGAGGGTTCTTTGTCATTTCGGCTGATCCGGCATCGGCCATAAACTCCCTCGACCGGGATATCCCGAACCTGAGCAGCATCGAAACCAAATAACATACTGCTGATACTACGATAGCCACCAGTATTATCAATCCTGCTCCTTTCCCTCCTTTACGCCCGCCGCCGGCAAACCTGAGACTTCGGAATGCTATCTCGGCAACAAAAGCAAAAATCCCGACAAAAATGATCGAAATAATAAGCAAACGGACATCGCGGTTGCGTATATGCGAGAGTTCATGTGCCAATACACCTTCCAGTTCGGCATCGTCAAGTTTCTCAATAATGCCGCTCGACAGGGTAATGGAATAATTGTTCTCCCTGAGCCCGCTGGCAAAAGCATTCAGCGAAGAATCCTGAATTACAAACAGTTTTGGTGTAGCTAAACCATTGGCAATACAAAGGTTCTCGAGCAGATTATATACCCGTTTGTTTCCCATTCTTTCAAGCGGTTTCGACCCGGTCGCCAACCTGATAAACGATGCATTGAAGAACCATGCTATCACGAACCAGCAGCCAACGCCTGACAGCACATAGGGAAAAACCCGGATAAAAGCCTGGTTGGCTTCAGTTTGCAGATCCTTTTCTGTCCACAGCAGAAAAACATACACCATGCCCAGCAACAGCAATGGGAATGCAAAAAGCAAAACAACCGAAATGAAATTGTTTTTCCTTATCTGGCTTTGGATACCGACGTATTCCATTTGTGTTTAATTAAGTTTGAATTTCTATCAAACGAAAGGGCGACATGGCGAAGGGCGACATGGCGAAAAAGGAAAAAATCGTATTTCGTATTTTGTCCATCGTCCTTCTCCATTCAAAAATCGTATCCCGATAGCTCCGGGACATAATTCGCCACTCGTCCCTCGTAAATCGTAAATCGTAAATACCTTCCGCCTGTCACTGAAACTTAATAGTCGGAGGTTCTTCCATAGCAGCACGACCGGCAGCGAGGTCGAAAAGCGTTTCGCGTTGAAACCCGAAACTGGCTGCAAAAAGTGTTGCCGGGAACGATTCCACAGCTGTATTGTATTCGGTAGTGGTAGCATTGAAGAACCTTCGTGCGGCAGCCAGTTTGTTTTCGATGTCGCTCAATTCTTCCTGGAGCTGGAGGAAATTCTGGTTTGCCTTCAGGTCGGGGTAATTTTCGACGGCAACTTTCAATCCCTGCAGAGCGGTTGCCAATGCATTTTCGGCCTGAATCTTTTCGTTGATGCTTTTTGCCTGCATGGCAGCCGAACGCGCTTCGGTAATATGCGTTAGCAGTTCCCTTTCATGCGTGGCATATCCTTTCACTGTTTCCACAAGCTGGGGAACCAGGTCGTGACGCTGACGCAGTTGCACATCGATATCGGCAAACGCATTTTCGCGCCGGTTCCGGAGTTTAACCAACCTGTTATAAATACTGATGAGGATCGCAAGGATCACAACTACAAGAATAATAAATCCTATTACCATGGTATTTTTTGTTAAGGTTTATACAAATATAGATATTTAACGCGGAAACTTCACTGCATTATATTAACTCCTTCATAATCACATACCCGGTTAAATTGAACCTGTACTGCAAAAGTCAGTATATGTATCGCCGGGAATATTCCGTTACATGCTCATTTGTTTGCAGGCTTCGTATACCAGGAAGGCCGGCCATACAATTGCTTTGAGGAAACCAGCCACACCCATCCAGAAACCGGTGGCATGCGAAATAAAATAAACGGCCGCCCCAATGAAACCTAATCCCTACACGGCACCTGAGGATGCATTTTTTTGAATGTCGTCTTTCATTATTATAATTTTCTTAGCTCTTGGACTAATCTATTCTTTATTCTGATGGCAACAACAAATATATTCAAAAAACACCGGATGTTTGCATATTCACCTGCCGGGAATTCAAAATCCGCATTTAGTTTTGCCTGGTAACTTCATCCAACATAGCTTAAACCCCGGAATGAAAAACCAGGAGCGGCTTACCTGTTTCCTTGTATATTTTCCGGGATACACTTGGAATAAACAACTTCTCTAGGAGGTTTCGCCTGTGTGTTGTTACACTCAGCGCATCGATATTATTATCGCGTATATAGGTTTCGAGCCCGTTAAGAATATTATCGCTGATCATAATATGGAAAGTGATCTCGGCTCCTTTGTACTGATTTGTAAGGTGGGTTTTCAATTCCTCAAGTTTCACCGAATCCCAGGGTTTTTTCTGAACAAAACAAATATGTACACAATGGATTTTTATTTTGAATGGAGCCAGCATTTGAATCAGCCTGTTCAGGGCTGAATAATCCGAAGGGTCGAAATCAGTGGCATACAGAACTGATTTGATTTCCTTAATCGTAGTAACCGTACCGGTAGGAAGCGCCAAAACAGGGATACTGGATTTTTCGATAACTTCGCTGACCACCCTTCCGAATGCCCTAAAATTATCGCGGGTCAGGCCACGGGTGCCCATTACAATAATAGCCGGTTTGTACACATTACTGTAAAGCAGCAATTCATCCGTATTGAAGCCGTTCAGCAGCTTGGTCGAAATACGGACCTGCGAATATCGTTCCTTTATACACCACATGGTGAGCTTATGCTCCAGTTTGAGCATGTTTTCGCGTGCACTTTTCTCAATTTCCCGGAGGCTTTCAACTAACTTTATCTGGTACGAATAATGGTCGGCATAAGGCGAAACATCGATGGCGGGATTATAGAAAACGTGTACAAGCTTAACCTCCGCCTTGAATTTAGCTGCCAGGCTCACTGCAAAACGGCATGCATTAAACGAAATATCCGAGAAATCGACCGGAACCATTATACGTCGTATAACCTGTATCCGGTGTATGGCATGCTCTTTTGCCAATCCGGCATCCTCCGAAGCCTTATCGATAATTTTTAAAGCATTTGCCAGGTCCTTTTCCTTCACCCTCAGGTCGACAAACCCCTGTGGAAGCACAGAATCCTTGCTGACAACAAAACAGCTTATTCCACTGTCCTGCAGCATAATCTGAAGCAACATGGCCCTCGACCAGGTAAAATGCCCGACCGTGATAATCCGTTCTTTCATATCTTTCATATACCCTCCTTTACAGTATAAAAAGAATTCGGTTGTTTATATACAAATATAGTAAATATTTCGCTGAAAACCATATGTTTTCTGAAATATTGCGATGTTGACTTTCAAATCTTCAGTCCGGGAAGCCGTTGCAAGATGCAAATCACAGATTATGTGCTGATTATATACGCCATCTCTGCACTTCAATCGCAGGTTTTACGCTTTGCAGCGCAAAAATGCATATCTTTGCACAAATTAATATTTATGCAACGCAATAGCAGGCCGGGTAAGGGAGCCCCGAAGAATACAGATCCCCGGTCTAAAAGAAGTTCCGCCCCTGGTGGCGGAAGGCCTTCATCTACTGGCAGAAGCAGTAGCAGAAGTGCAGGGAAAGATGAAAGCCCACGTAGGTCTTATACCAAAAGCAGTGATGCCGAAAGACCAGCACGTCGTTCATTCGACAAAAGCAGTGATAACGAACGACCGGCACGTCGTTCATTCGACAGGAGCAGCGAAGGCGAAAGGCCGGCACGCCGTTCGTTCGACAAAAGCGGTGATGGTGAAAGACCAGCACGTAAAACATTCGACCGAAGCGGTGGCAGTGAAAGACCAGCACGCCGCCCCTATGAAAGAAGCAGCGAAGGCGAAAGGCCGGCACGCCGTTCGTTTGATAAAAGCGGAGATGGTGAAAGACCAGCACGTCGTCCATATGAAAGAAGCGGTGATGGTGAAAGACCAGCACGCCGACCCTATGAAAGAAGCGGTGATGGTGAAAGACCAGAACGCCGTTCGTTTGATAAAAGCGGTGATGGTGAAAGACCAGCACGTCGTTCATTTGATAAAAGCGGAGATGGTGAAAGACCAGCACGCCCTTCGTTTGATAAAAGCGGTGATGGTGAAAGACCAGCACGCCGTTCGTTTGATAAAAGCGGAGATGGTGAAAGACCAGCACGTCGTCCATATGAAAGAAGCGGTGATAGTGAAAGACCAGCACGCCGTTCGTTTGATAAAAGCGGTGATCGTGAAAGACCAGCACGCCGTTCGTTTGATAAAAGCGGTGATGGCGAAAGATCAGCACGCCGTTCGTTTGATAAAAGCGGTGATGGCGAAAGACCAGCACGCCGTCCATATGACAACAGCGGAGATGGTGAAAGACCAGCACGCCGCCCTTACGAAAGAAGCGGTGATGGCGAAAGACCAGCACGCCGTCCATATGACAACAGCGGAGATGGTGAAAGACCAGCACGCCGTCCTTA